>JADCCH010000225.1 GCA_020252865.1 Methylobacterium sp. | reverse complement strand
CGCGCCCGTGCTCAGGTCGGCAATCTCGCCCATGCGCTGAAGACGCCGCTTTCAGTACTCTTGAATGAAGCCGGGGGTGATTCCGGGCCGTTAGGGGAGAAGATACGCGAACAATCTGCCATCATGCGCGATCAGTTGCAGTATTATCTGGACCGGGCCCGCGCCGCCGCACGCGCCGCGGCGATCGGCAATTTCACCGAGGTCGAGCCGGTCCTCGCGGCCTTCATGCGCACATTCGAGAAGATCTACCGCGACCGGGATATCCGTTTTTCACTCGAGATCGAGACGCCGCTGCGCTTCCGGGGTGAGAAGCAGGACCTCGAGGAGATGGTCGGCAATCTCATCGACAATGCCGGAAAATGGGCGGCAAGCGAGGTTCGCATCCGCGTGAATTCAGCACCACAATTCGACCATGCGCCCAACCAGATCGCTCTCATCGTCGATGACGATGGACCTGGCCTGCCTGAGGAAAAGCGCATCGAGGCTACCAAGCGCGGCCGGCGCCTCGATGAAACCAAGCCCGGCTCCGGCCTGGGCCTGTCGATCGTGGTCGATCTCGCCGGCCTCTATGGGGGCAGCTTCACGCTGGAAGATTCACCACTCGGCGGTCTTCGCGCGCGCCTGACCCTTCCCGCTCTGTGACAACCGATTGCGTCTCCCATCGCTGCTCTGTAGCAAAGCGGCCACATCAGGCAGGGCAATTGTGCCATGTCATGGAATGGCCCCGATTGCGGCCTAGTTGAGCTGGACGATGACTCTCTGGTTCGGAATTGTGGTTTTGACCTTTGGTGCGGCCCTTCTGGCCCTGCGCCCGCTCCTTCGTCGGCCGAAGGGCAAGACCAGCCTCGACCACGCGATCCAGTTCTATGAGGCGCGGCGATTGGAACTGGACCGGCAGGTGACAGCCGGCCTGATTTCCGAAAGCGAACGCACGGCTTCCGAGGCCGAGCAGGCGCGTCGTCTGCTTGTGATCGGACGACAGAATGAGGTTGAGCAAGAGCAGAAGACCGGCAGCACCCGCCGCAGCAAGATCGCAGCTTTCCTGCTTCTGATCGGGCTCCCCGTGCTCTCCATTCCCCTCTACCTTCGCACCGGCACGCCCGATATGCCTGACCAACCCATCGCGAGCCGGGTGACGCCCGGCAGCGATGCGGAGATGCAGAAGGCCCTTCAGCGCATCGAATTGCATCTCGCGAGCAATCCCAATGATGCGCGCGGCTTCGAGGTCATCGCGCCAGCCTATATGCGCCTCGGGCGATTTCAGGATGCGGCCTTCGCGTTTCGCCGGGTGATCGCGATTTCGGGTGAAACGCCGGATCGGCTGGCCAATCTTGGCGAGGCCCTGATTGCCAGCCAGAACGGCATCGTGAATGCCGAGGCCAGGGATGCCTTTCAGAAGGCCGTCGCTCTCGATCCTGATTTTGGCAAGGCGCGGTTCTATCTGGCGATTGCCGCCGAGCAGGACGGTGATATTCCGGGGGCTATTCGGAAGCTCATCGAATTGTCAGCCTCCCTCCCGGAAGGCCCTGGCAAGATGCGGGTTGAATCCGAACTCGACCGTTTCCGCGCTGAGGGCAAGGCGCCGCCGCGCCCGACGCGCGGCCCCCAAAGCGAAGCAGGCAAGGCATTGTCTGAACTGCCGCCGGAGGAGCGCGCCCGCGCGATCGAAGGCATGGTCGAGGGCCTTGCCGCCCGTCTTGCTCAGCAAGGTGGGAGCCTTGAGGAATGGCAGCGTCTCATCCAGGCGCGCGTGGTGCTGAACCAGCGTGACAAGGCTGCGGATTCTCTCGCCAAAGCCCGCAAGGCCTTGGGCGAAAGCGCCTCAGTCGAACTTGACCGGCTTGCCGCCGCGCTCGATCTGAAGGCTGCCAATCCGTGACCACGATCCCGACCCTCCGGACCACCTTCCCATGACCCGCAAGCAGAAGCGTCTCATGATTCTTGGCGGGTTTGGCCTCGTGCTGGTTTCGGCATTGGCGCTGATCCTCACGGGCCTGCGCGATCAGATCGTCTTCTTCCGCTCCCCCAGCGAAGTGATGGCGGGCAAGGTCAAGGCCGGCGAGGCATTCCGGCTCGGCGGTCTTGTCGAAAAGGGCAGCGTGCTGCGTGAGCCCGACCAGATGGTGCGCTTCCGCGTGACCGACGGTTCCAATACCATTGCGGTCACCTATCGGGGATTGCTTCCGGACCTGTTCCGTGAAGGGCAGGGTGTGGTGACGGAAGGTCGCCTTGACGCCTCCGGCGCCTTCACCGCATCCACGGTACTGGCGCGCCACGATGAAAACTATATGCCGCGCGAGGTTGCCGATGCCCTGAAACAGCAGGGGCATTGGCAGCCGGGCAGGGGAGACGGACCCACCAAACCATGAGCAGGGCGAGATGATTGTTGAAATCGGCCATTATGCGCTGGTTCTGGCGCTGGTTCTGGCCCTGTTCCAGGCCACCTTTCCGCTGTGGGGCGCGATCCGACGCGATGCGGCGCTGGTCGCGCTCGGGCCGCAGGCGGCGATCGCGCAGCTCCTTCTGATCAGCGTATCCTTCGCGGCGCTGACCTATGCCTATCTCGTTTCGGATTTCTCGGTCTCGAATGTCTATGAGAACTCGCATACGCTGAAGCCGCTGATCTACAAATGGAGCGGCGTTTGGGGCAACCACGAAGGCTCGATGCTGCTCTGGGTGCTGATTCTGGCGCTGTTCGGCGCCGGCGTCGCGGTGTTCTCCCGCAATCTTCCCGATGATATCCTCGGCGCGACGCTGGCCGTTCAGGCGATGATCGCCGCGGCCTTCCTCGCCTTCGTTCTCTTCGCGTCGAACCCGTTCCTT
>JADCCH010000224.1 GCA_020252865.1 Methylobacterium sp. | reverse complement strand
GGCGACGCGCGCGCTGCTCGAACGCGACGACGTGATCATCGTCGCCTCGGTCTCCTGCATCTACGGCATCGGCTCGGTCGAGACCTACACCGCCATGAGCTTCGGCATCGAGGTGGGCGAAAGGCTCGACCAGCGCCAGCTCATCGCCGATCTCACGGCTTTGCAATACAAGCGCACGAACACGGATTTCACGCGCGGCACCTTCCGCGTGCGCGGCGACGTGATCGAGCTCTTCCCGGCCCATCTGGAGGATCGCGCCTGGCGCATCGGCCTGTTCGGCGATGAGGTGGAGGCGATCGCGGAATTCGATCCGCTCACGGGCCACAAGAATGCCGACCTCAAATTCGTGAAGGTCTATGCGAATTCGCACTACGTGACGCCGCGCCCGACGCTCGACCAGGCGATTTCCGGCATCAAGACGGAACTGAAGGAGCGGTTGGCCGAACTCAATCGCCAGAATCGATTCATCGAGGCGCAACGCCTCGAACAGCGCACGCAGTTCGATCTCGAGATGCTGCAGGCCACGGGCGTCTGCCAGGGCATCGAGAATTACTCGCGCTATCTCACGGGACGCAATCCGGGAGATCCACCGCCGACGCTCTTCGAATATCTGCCGGACAACGCTCTGGTTTTCACCGATGAGAGCCACGTGACCGTGCCGCAGATCGGTGGCATGTACAAAGGCGACTTCCGGCGCAAGGCTACCCTCGCCGAATATGGTTTCCGCCTGCCCTCCTGCCTCGACAATCGCCCGCTGCGTTTCGAGGAATGGGAGGCGATGCGCCCGCAGACCGTGCATGTCTCCGCCACCCCCGGCGACTGGGAGATGGAGCGCACCGGCGGCGTCTTCGTGGAGCAGGTGATCCGGCCCACAGGCCTCATCGACCCGGAAGTCATCGTGCGGCCAGCGCGCGTGCAGGTCGATGACCTGCTGGGCGAAGTGCGAAATGTGAGCGCGGCCGGCTATCGCACCCTTGTCACGGTTCTCACCAAGCGCATGGCCGAGGACCTCACGGAATACCTGCACGAGGCCGGCATACGCGTGCGCTACATGCATTCGGATGTCGATACGCTGGAACGCATCGAGATCATCCGCGACCTGCGCCTCGGCGCCTTCGATGTGCTGGTGGGAATCAACCTCCTGCGCGAGGGCCTCGACATTCCCGAATGCGGCCTCGTGGCCATTCTGGATGCCGACAAGGAAGGCTTCCTGCGCTCGGAGACCTCGCTGATCCAGACCATCGGCCGCGCCGCCCGCAACGTGGATGGCCGCGTGATCCTCTATGCCGACAACATGACCGGCTCGATGGAGCGCGCGATGGCCGAAACCAATCGCCGCCGCGAGAAGCAGAAGGCCTATAACGAGGCCAACGGCATCACCCCGCAGAGTGTAAAAC
Source organism: Methylobacterium sp. (assembly GCA_020252865.1). Taxonomy (GTDB): domain Bacteria; phylum Pseudomonadota; class Alphaproteobacteria; order Rhizobiales; family Beijerinckiaceae; genus Rhabdaerophilum. The sequence goes on along the minus strand of JADCCH010000224.1, from coordinate 3,317 downwards.
GCAATATCGAGGACATCATCAACTCACCCTACGAGCGCGATCGCGTCACGATCGACAAGGGGCAGGCCGACAAGGCGATCTCCATCGGCCACAATTTCGAGGCGGTGCTGGCGGATCTCGAGAAGCGGATGCGCGAGGCCGCGGCCGATCTCGATTTCGAAAGGGCGGCGCGAATCCGCGACGAGATGAAGCGCCTGAAGGCCACGGAGCTCGCGGTGTTCGAGGAGCCGGGCGCGCGGCAGGGAAGCGTGACGGCAAAGGCCGGCAGGGCCGGTGCCTCGCAATATGGCGCGGCGGCAAACCTCCCGCCGTCCCGGGCCAGCAAGCCGTCTCTCGATGCGATGGGACCGGGCACGGATCGCGAGGTGCCACTCTCGGGCACGGCGCGCGCGAAGGGTGGCGGCAAGCCGCGCCGGCGCTGATCAGCGCCGGATGGCGCTGGTCGGCAATTCTTCCGGCGAGATGACCTTGCTGGTGCCCGGGTGGATGAGCAATTCCAGCCTCTGCCCGGCCGCATTGGTCACCAAAGCAGCATAGCAGGCCTCGCTGGTGATGCGCAGGTTGAGCAGCTGATACCCCGACTGCCTCAGGCGCGCCTCGATCTCATCGAAGGAAACCCAGCCGAAGCGTGGCAGATTGATGCAGGGCCCATGGGGCGAGCCGGCAGCAGCGGTTCCCGGCTGCCCGAGGGCCGCCAGCCAGAGCATCGCACCGGCCTGCATCGCTTTCCGCATGGTTTGACCTTTCCGGGCAAGGGACAGGCGAAATTCACTACGGAACACACCTTAAGGTTGCCTTGTTCCAATGTTCTGAATGGCAGCGTCGCAACCGGGTCCACCCTTGACAAAACGCCGGTTTAGACGTGCAATCGCGCAAGTTCCGAGCGATTTCTCGCGCGTCCCGAAGGGTGCCGTCATGATGTCGAAGTGCCGGACCCCAGCCCTCGCGGGCTTCCTCGCCTTGGCATGGCCGCTGCTTGCGCCTGTCAGTCTCCAGGCGCAGGAAACACAGATGCGCCCCGCCAGCGATTGGTTGATCACGCGCGCGCAGCTCAACAGGACGGAATGCACCTGTCGCATGCACGGCCAGAACCTTCCGGTCGGCAGCGAGGTCTGCATCCGGAACAGCCTGTTCCGCTGCCAGATGGACCAGAACGTCACGACGTGGCGGCCGCTTTCCAAACCCTGCCCGCAAAGCTGAGCAGATGCCACGGCATGAAAAGGGCCCCGCCGCTTTGCGGCGAGGCCCGGAACTCGTGCCGGTCGAACCCGGCAAAACCGTTATTCGGTTGTCAGAAGGCACCAAACAGGATGGCGACCAGAAGAACAAAAGACGCCAGAAACGCCAGAACATCCAGACCGTAGGTCATGCTCATGGTGTCACCTCATCACAGGACTGACATCAAATCTTAACCCAATCGCGACGGCTGGCAATGGCCCATCGTCACTGCGCTGCGAAAAAGCAAAGGGCCAGCTTGGGTTTCTGTTCCGCTTTTCAACAGCTTTGCCGGAAATCCTCAGGAATGATGGGAAATTGCCTGTTCCAGAAGATGCGCCGCTGCCAGCGTCCGCCGGTCGTCACCAAAGACGCCGACCACCTGCACGCCCACGGGAAGCCCGCTCGCCACATCCTTCCAGCCCGGCACGTTCACGGCCGGCAGGCCCAGCAGCGTGATGAGCTTGTTGTAGGTGGCATCGCCGGTGCTGTCCCGCAACGGTGCGACGCCCGGCGCGGAGAAGGTGAGCAGGACATCGACCTTCTCGAACAGCGGATGCGTCGCCTTTCGCGCCCGGTTCGAGACCGAGCGCGCGGCATCATATTCCGCAAGGCTCACGGAGCGCCCGTGCTCGATGGCGTCACGAAGAATCGGCGAGAGTTTTTCGCGATGCCGCTTATATTCCCAGGTGAGCGATACCGCGCCCTCATGGTTGTTGATCGCACGGTGATGGGCATGGGCCTCGGCGAAAACCGGCGCAAGCGCTACCTCGCGGCAGGCGATGCCGGCCTTCGCCAGCGCCCCGATGGCATGGTCGAGCGCCGCATGCGCTTCCGGTGACGCATCGCCCGCGAAGGGCTGGCGGGTGATTCCAAAGGTGGGATTGCCGAAATCGCCGCCATCGACCCGCAGGTCGCGCCCCGTGATCGCCGCAAGCCCGAAGGCGACATCCGCCACCCGCGCGCCGAACAGGCCCATGGTATCGAGCAAAGGCGCGAAGGGCTTCACGCCCTGGATGGGGACGAGCCGGAAGGAGGGCTTCATGGCCGCCACGCCACAGAAGCTTGCCGGGCGGATCACCGATCCACCGGTCTGCGTGCCGAAAGCGAGCGGCATGAAGCCCGCCGCGACCCCCGCGGCCGATCCGGCCGAGGAGCCACCGGGAGTATGCGCGGCATGGTGCGGGTTGAAGGTCGGCGCGGGGTTGAGAAAAGCGAATTCCGTGGTGGCTGTCTTGCCGAGGCGCAGGCCCTGCGCGGCCTCGGTCATCAGCACGATGGGTGCATCCGCCCTCGGCTTGTGGCCCTTGTAGAGCGGCGAACCATGCTCGGTTGCGTAATCGGCGGTTTCGATGATGTCCTTGAAGCCGACCGGCAGGCCGAACAACCCATCATTGCCGGGGATGGCGCGCGCCGCGAGCCGGGCGCGGTCCATGTCGAGAGCCGTGAAGGCGAGGATATCCTTCTCGCGTTCGGAAATGGCTTCCAGCGCAAGTTCGAGCACGGTCGCAGGCGTAAGGTCGCCGGCCTCGACGGCCTCGGCCAGATCAAGAGCGCGCATCATGGCTTGGAACCTTCCAGCTTGGCGACGACGAAGCGCGTGGCGCGCTGGGCAAAGGGCGCGGCAACGAGCGCGGCGAGATAGGCGAGCGGCCAGGCCTTCACGAAAGCCAGCATCCAGCGCAGCACGAAATCGGAAGGCAGGCCCAGGTTGAGCCACGTGACGAAACCCGTCATCAGGAAAGCCATGATGCCCGCCTGAAAGAACGGAAAAATGAAACGCGCCTTGCCCTGCACCGGACCCTCCCGAACGTGTGAATGGAGAAGTATCTTAACCACCCCGTAACCCTTTCTCTTAAAGGAACCTTACCAGGGTCGAGTCAATTTTCGGGAATGTTGCGTTCCCGCCATCCATTCCTGCCTCGTGCCTCCGCGATCCAGCTCCCCGCGCGGTTGGGTCTGGCGGTTCTCGCGAGCGCCGCCTTCCTGTCGGGCTGCGGCTTCCTGCGCTACGAGCAGCGCGAGGCCTGGCGCGGCGAGGCGGAAATCGCCTGCATGAAGGCGGGCATCGTGCAGGAAAGCGAGTTCGTGCGCATCACGAG
>JADCCH010000223.1 GCA_020252865.1 Methylobacterium sp. | reverse complement strand
GGGGGCTGCTGTCTAGAAGCGTCCCAGGCAAGGGCTTTTCCTGGTTGGGGGAAGCGCAGGGGCTTGGATCGCAGGAATGGGTGCAGGGTTTGGTCATGGCAAGTGTTGGTGAGGTTCGGTCGACGTTTCTCGATTTCTTCGGCGCAAATGGGCATTGTATAGTGCCATCCTCGCCGCTGGTGCCGCGAAACGATCCTACGCTCATGTTCACTACGGCCGGTATGGTTCAGTTCAAGAATATTTTTACCGGGCTCGAGACGCGCAGTTATAAGCGGGCCGCGACCGCTCAGAAATGCGTTCGCGCCGGTGGCAAGCACAATGACCTCGACAATGTCGGCTATACTGCTCGACATCACACGTTCTTTGAAATGCTGGGGAATTTCTCATTCGGCGATTACTTTAAGGAGGATGCCATTCTTTACGCGTGGACACTCGTCACGCGAGATTATGGCCTTCCAAGAGACAAGCTGAGTGTCACCGTCTACCATTCCGATGACGAGGCTTTCGGGCTTTGGAAAAAGATCGCCGGACTGCCGGAAGAGCGGATCATTCGCATTGAGACATCCGACAACTTCTGGGCCATGGGCGATATAGGGCCTTGCGGACCGTGTTCGGAGATTTTCTATGATCATGGCCCGCATGTATTCGGAGGGCCACCGGGCTCGGCGGATGCGGATGGCGACCGCTTCATTGAGATCTGGAACCTCGTGTTCATGCAGTATGAGTCACTTCCGGACGGCAGCCGCGTCGCCTTGCCGAAGCCTTCGATCGATACCGGAATGGGTCTCGAGCGCATCTCGGCCGTTTTGCAGGGGACGCATGACAACTATCGCATAGACCTGATGCGCAACCTCATCCTCGCGGTCGCGCAGTCGACCGGTGTGGATCCGGATGGGCCGCAATCCGCGTCCCATCGTGTGATTGCGGATCACCTCCGTGCTTCGGCCTTCCTTGTGGCCGATGGCGTGCTTCCGTCGAATGAGGGGCGCGGCTATGTTCTTCGCCGCATCATGCGTCGCGGCATGCGCCATGCCCATATGCTTGGCGCGCGCGAGCCACTGTTGCATCGCATCGTCCCGGTGCTCATCCGGGAGATGGGGCAGGCCTATCCGGAACTTGTTCGGGCCGAGACGCTGATCTCCGAAACGCTTCGGCTGGAGGAAACGCGCTTCCGCAACACGCTCGAGCGTGGCCTTGCCCTCCTCGAAGGCGAGGTAGCCAAGCTGGGGGATGGCCAGGTTTTTTCCGGCGAGACCGCTTTCCGCCTTTATGATACCTATGGATTTCCGCTCGACCTCACCCAGGATGCTCTCCGTTCACGCCGCATCACGGTTGATCTTGAATCCTTTGAGGGCGCCATGGAACGGCAGAAGGCGGAGGCACGTGCGCACTGGGCCGGGTCCGGCGAGGCCGCGAACGAAACCATCTGGTTCCAGGTGCGCGACAAGGTGGGTGCGACAGAATTCCTCGGTTACGGCACCGAGGAGGCCGAGGGTGTGGTCACCGCCATCGTTGCCGAGGGCAAGATGGTGGATCAAGGGCGCGGCGAGGTCGCGATCACGCTCAACCAGACGCCGTTTTATGCGGAAAGCGGTGGCCAGGTTGGCGATCAGGGCGTGATCCACGGTGATGGGTTCCGGCTGCGCGTCACCGATACGGTGAGGCGCGCCGGCGATGTCTTTGTGCATCTGGGGAGGGTGGAGGAGGGAGAGGTCGCTGTTGGTCGTTCGGCCTTCCTGCGGGTGGAGAAAGGTCGGCGTGCCGCCATCAGGGCCAATCATTCGGCGACGCATTTGCTGCACGAGGCCTTGCGGCAAGTCCTGGGTGAACATGTCGCGCAAAAAGGTTCGCTGGTGGAGCCGGAGCGCCTCCGCTTCGACATCTCCCATCCCAAGCCGATTGCGGGCGAGGAATTGGAGCGGGTGGAAGACCTTGCCAATGCCATCGTGCTGCGGAATGAGCCGGTCGTCACACGGCTGATGGCGCTGGATGATGCCATTGCATCTGGCGCGCGCGCGCTTTTCGGCGAGAAGTATGGCGATGAGGTCCGTGTGGTCTCGATGGGCACGATGGACCGCCCCGATGGTAACAGCGCACCCTATTCGGTGGAATTGTGTGGCGGGACCCATGCCAATCGCACGGGTGACATCGGGCTTATTGTGATCGTTGGCGAGGGCGCGGTTTCGGCTGGCGTCCGTCGCATCGAGGCAATGACGGGCCATACCGCGCGCCGCTTCCTCAACGAGCAGAGCCGCAAGCTGAAGGGGGTGGCGCAGGTGCTGCGCGCCAATGTCGATGAGGTGGCGGAACGCGCCTCGGTTCTCGCAGAGGAGCGCCGCAAGCTCGATCGTGAACTCGCCGATGCCCGTCGCAAGCTGGCGATGGGTGGCGGCGCGGCGGCTCCCGACTCGATCGACAAGGCGGGCTCCACTGCTTTTGTCGGCCGCAACCTGCCGGGTGTCGAAGCGAAGGACCTCAAGGGGCTCGCGGACCAAGAAAAGGCGCGTCTCGGTTCGGGTGTCGTGGCACTTGGCGTGGTTGGCGAGGATGGCCGCGCCGGCCTTGTGGTCGGGGTTACGGCGGATCTTGCGACCCGCATCAACGCCGTCGAGCTCGTGAAGATTGGCTCGGAGATGCTGGGTGGCAAGGGCGGTGGCGGCCGGCCGGATATGGCGCAGGCGGGCGGCCCGGACGGCTCGCGAATGGCCGTGGCGCTCGCGGCCATTCGTGCTCGTGTCGCCGAACTGGGGTGAGGCATGGCCGGGAGCGGCGCCCGGACGTTCCGAAAGCGCTGCCACGAGGCGCTGGACGGCGGTTCTCCGCAGGATGGAGCGAGCCGCATTGTTCACCGAGGAATTGTCGCGCTCATCCTCGTGAGCGTGATGGCGGTCATTCTGGAATCCGTGCCGAGCTTTGCCGTGCGGTTCGGCCTGCTCTTTCAGGGCATAGAGCTTGTCGCGGCTCTGGTTTTCACCGTGGAGTATGTGGCGCGGCTTTGGGCCGCCGTGGAGCATCCGCTGCTGCGGCCGTTGCCGGCCTGGCGCGCCCGGCTGACCTATCTGGTGCAGCCGGCCTTGCTGGTCGATCTTCTTGCGATCCTCCCGTTCTACCTCGCGCTGGTAGGACCCGTGGATTTCCAGGTCCTGCTGATTTTCCGGCTGATCCGCTTCTTCAAGCTGGGCCGCTATTCGCCGGGCATGCGTTCGCTGCTCGAAGCCGTCCGCGCGGAAAGGCGTGCATTGCTCGCCTGTCTCGTCATTCTCGGGGGGCTGATGATCGTGACCGCTGCGCTCATGCATATGGTCGAGGGCACGGCCCAGCCGCACAAGTTCGGCTCCATCCCCGAGGCGATGTACTGGTCGATCATCACGCTCACCACAGTGGGCTATGGCGATGCGCACCCCGTGACGATCGGCGGAAAGGTCCTCGCGGGCTTTACGGACGTGCTTGGACTCGTGATGCTCTCGCTTCCTGTGGGTATCATCGCGACTTCCTTCGCCGAGGTGATCCATCGGCGCGATTTCGTGGTGACCTGGAACATGGTCGCGCGCGTCCCCCTTTTCGCGACGCTGAATGCCGGAGAGATCGCAACCATCATGCGCTTCCTGCGCTCGCGGGTTCTGGAGGGGGGCGAAGTTTTGGTGCGGCGTGACGAGCCCTCGGTCGCGATGTTCTTCATCGCGAGCGGCGCGGTGGAGATCGAGATGCCCGGGCAGCGGCTCAGGATGGAAACCGGCCAGTTCTTTGGCGAGGCCGCATTGTTCAGCGAGGCGCATCGCACCGGCACGGTGCGAGCCCTCGAGGCGACGCATCTGCTCGCGCTCGACCGCGACGATTTCAGGATGCTGATGGAGCAGGATGCGGAGATCGCCCGTTCGATCAACAAGGCGATCCGCAGCCAGCGCATGCTCAATCCCGTCGAACCCGGCGGCGACATCGCCCGCGCGGAACTCCATGAGAAGAAACCGCCCTGATCAGTTCTGAAGCTTCGGCTCCGCAGCAAGAATGATCGCGCGGGTCTCTG
>JADCCH010000222.1 GCA_020252865.1 Methylobacterium sp. | reverse complement strand
CCCGCGCGAGCATGAAGGATTGCCCGATTGCGCCGATCGCCGCATGGAACGCGCCGATGACCACCGTCGTCGCCAGGATGAAGGGAATGCTGGCCTCGCCCGGCAGGGTGGCGGCCGTCAGCATCACGGCACCGATGGCCAGCGCCAGCAGCAGCGGTTCCAGCGCGGCGGAAAGGCCGGAGGCGATCGCGGCCAGCCGCGAGGAGGCCAGTTGGCCGCGCTGCTGTGTCTCGAAGCCTCCTGTCCAGTGGTTGAAGACGGAAGGTTCCGCGCCACTCGCGCGAACGGTCTCGATGTTCACGAAACCCTCATAGGCGGTAACCTTCCAGCTCGCGGGCGCGCTGCCCGGCGAGGGAACCTTCGCCCGGTGCTGCAAAAGCACGATGCCCGCGGAAAGGGTGATCATCAGCATCGCGCCGGAGAAGACCGCCAGGGCCGCAACCGGCGCGCTGGAGGCCATGACCAGCAGGCTCGGCAGGGCCAGGAGCAGGCTCGCTACAAGGGCAAGCGCCAGCTTCCAGACCGCACGATGCCAGCCTTCCACGCTGCGGATGGCCAGTGCCATGATCGGTGGTGGAACGGGCATGCGCTGTTCCGGCGGCATTCGCACCGCGCGATCGATCGCGGCGGCGCGCAGCATGGAGCCGAGCCTGCCCTCGATGCGCACCTGCATGAGCCGGGATGCAAGCTGGACCGCAACATGGCAGGCAAGCAGCATCGCGAGTATCAACGCGATCTCGGCGAGCAGCCTCATCTCGCGGCCGGGGATGATCGTGCTGATGAGCTGCGCCGTGAGGATCGGCACGATCGCCATCAATAGGCCGGCGAGAACCATCATGCCAGCATGACCCGCAAGCTCGACGGTCGCAATCTTCCAGCCGAACAGTGCCAGCGCGGCGCGTGTGACGGGCTTTTCGGGCAGGCACGGCCCCAGCAGGAAGCCGCGATCCTCGAAGCCGTGATCGGCCGCTTTTTCGAGCCAACGTGTCTCGGCCGGCGCAGCGGGATGCACGATGCGCTGGCGCCTGCCCTTTCGCAGCAGAAGCAGCATCTCGCCAGTGTCGCGCCGCGTGACGAGGATCGGCGCGGTGGCATCGGCGAGGGATCTGGCATCGACCGTGACAGGGCGCAGCAGGAGCCCGGCGGCTTCGCCGATGCGGCGCAGGCTCTCTTCCGTTGCTTCACCGGCATGGGGCATGGGCAGGTATCTGGCCCGGATGCCCAGTGCCTGGGCCCCGATGCGCATCAGCCGCTGCATCGGGTGCTCGGCCCGTCGCAAATCCTGGCCCAGAACCTGCTCGATACGCCCGATATTCTCGGCCAACGCCTCGTAGGTGGTTGACATGATGCCCCCGGCGCCGCTCATGCGCGCCTCCGGGCCGGGGTGGCGTCCTTGGCCGGCGTTGATTTCGCCTCGCCGCGTATGATGCGCCCGCCGCCGGCGATCAGCACGAGTTCATCGCAGCGCATGGCGGTTCCCACCCGATGCGTCACGATCAGCACGCTGGCACCGCTGCGCCGCAATTGGTCGAGGATCCCGGTTTCCGTCGCGAAATCAAGCGCACATGTCGTTTCATCGAGGATGAGCACGCGGGGCTTGCGGGCCAGCGCGCGGGCAAGGGCCAGGCGCTGCACCTCGCCGCCGCTCAGCCCCGGCGCGTGCCCGGAAAGGAGCGTTTCGATGCCGGCGGAACGGCCCGCCACCACATTCTGCAATCCTGCCCGCGCAAGTGCTGCCGCGAGGTCCGGCTCGGTCACCATCGCGTCACGCAGGGTCAGGTTTTCCTTGATGCTGGCGGAGAAAACGGCCGCCTGCTGCGGCACATAGGCCAGTTCCCGGCGCAGTTCGTCCTGCGGCCATTGCTCGAGCGGCACGCCATCGAGCATCACCCGGCCCTCCCAGGGCTCGATCAGGCCAGCCGCGATCCGCGCCAGAGTTGATTTTCCCGCTCCCGATGCGCCCATGATGGCGACGAGGCGTCCGGGCTCGAAATCGAGTGTCACGTCCTCGAAGAGGGGGTTTCCCGGTGCAAATCCAAAGCGGATGGCATCGAGCCGCAACCGGCCCCGGCAGGGCAGCGGCAGGTTTGCTGCAAGCTCGCTGGCCTCGACGAGCCGTGCGGAGGGATAGTTCTTCCGCTCGCCGATATGGGTGTAAGCACCAGCCGCTTCATGGAGGTTCGGCATCGCGCCAGCCATGCCGATGAGAGGGGCGTTGAGCAGGCCGGCAAGCACCTGGCAGGCAATCAGCCCGCCAAGGGTGAGCTGGCCCTGCATCACCAACCAGGCGCCGAGGCAGAGCACGATGGCCATCATCAGCATCGCCGAGAATTGCTGCGCAACCGTGCCGATGGTTCGCAGCAGGCCGATCCGCCGCTCATGTTCGAGGGTCTTGTCCTCGGCGGCCGTGACACGCTCCAACAGAAGCATTTCACGGCCATGCAGGCGGTAGTTGTCCAGCGCGGCGATGCCAGTGGTGAGCGCACCTGCCGCGACGCCTTCGGCGACCTGCAGCGCGGCATTCGCGACCGAGATGCGCGTCGCGAGCCTTCCCATAAGCAGGAAATTGACGAGCGCCACGGCCGCTATGACCGCCGCGATGGTTGGCGCGAAGGCCGCGAGCGCCGAAAGATAGCCGAACAGGGCGATCCCGTCCGGCATGAGCCGCAGCAGCGATGTGGCAACGACTTGCCCGCGCTCCGCGTTGCGGTTCAGGCGGGAGACGATCTCGCCGGCGCTGCGCTGGGCGAAGAAGGAGATCGGCAGGTGCAGCGTGCGCCACATGCCGCCGGCCGCGACCTGCGCGGCGATCTTGGCCCGCAGGGCAGCCGCGATCAGCCCGTTGAGGATCGCGATCATGAACTGCACCAGACCTGCGACCAGCAGGATTCCCAGAACCGCAGGGGCCCAATCGAGGCGTTCCTGCCCGATAACATGATCGACAAAAACGGCAATCGCCCCCGTTATCGCGAGGCCCGGCACGATGGCGACAAGGCCGAGCAGTGCCGCGCCGAGCACGGCGTCGGGCGCGCGCGCAGCCTCCGCGAGGAGCCGTCGCGCCGTCGGTGAGAAGCGTCCCCCGCGTCGGAAGGACGGGCCCGGCTGCAGCACGAGTGCGATGCCGGTGAAGGATTGCCCGAATTCGCCCCGATCCAGCACGCGGCGACCCGCGGCGGGATCGTGAATGACGAAACGGCCCCTGCGGCAGGATTCGAGCACGACGAAATGGTTGAAATTCCATTGCAGGATCAGGGGGAAGGGGAGTTCCTCCAGTGTCTCCGGCTCGCGGCACAGGCCGCGTGCCTCCAGGCCGTAGCTCTTGGCCGCTGCCACCAGCCTTTCGGCATCCACCCCGTCGCGCGCCGTGGAACAGGCGATGCGCGCGGCCTCGATCGTGATCGGCCGGCCATGCCGCGCCAGGACCATCGCGAGGCAGGCGGCACCGCATTCCGCGGCCTCCATTTGCAGGATGATGGGCAGGCGCGGCGCAAGAAAGGTCATCGTTTGTCGCCAGCCCAACCGGGCGGCTCGCGGAGCACGATGCCGCGCAGGGGCGGCAGCGCGAGCGAGATCAGCGAGGCATGCTCGACCGTGATGCGGGCAT
>JADCCH010000221.1 GCA_020252865.1 Methylobacterium sp. | reverse complement strand
GCTGAACGTCACCGCCGAGAGCGATGCGGCGCTGAAGCGCAAGCTCGAAATCCTCGGCAAACCCCTGCAGGATGCGAATATCGCCTGCCTGATGGCCGCGCCGAAGGACCCGCGGCTCGTGGCGCGGCTCGGGCTCGACGGGGTGCATGCGCAAGCCGCGGATGATCTGGCGGGCCTCGTCGCTGCGCTGAAGCCGCAGCGAATTCTCGGGGTCGGTGGCCTGCGCTCGCGCCACGAGGCGATGGAGGCAGGCGAGAAGGATATCGATTACGTGATGTTCGGCGAGCCGCGCGCGGATGGCTTCGTGCCGCCGCTGGCGCAGACGATCGAGCGTGCGGAATGGTGGGCGACCATCTTCAACGTGCCATGCGTGGCCTATGCGCCGGATCTCGATTCGGTCGCGCCGCTCACCGCCACGGGCACGGAGTTCATTGCCGTCGGCCCGTGGCTGTTCGAGGCAGAGGACCCGGCCGCCCTGCTCGCGGAGGCACGCCGCATCGCAAAATCGAACGTGCTTGAACGCGCGGAACAGTCTTATGCGCGGGACCTGGCCTCGCGGGGTTGAAAATCAACGCAAGCCGGGGCAAGCCTGCGCTCCCTTCCGATACTCCCTGCGCGCAATCGCTGCGCGTCCCGATTGGACCCTTCTCCATGATTCGCTCGCCGCTCATGAACGTGATGACTGCCGCCGCCATCAAGGCCGGCAAGGCCCTGAAGCGCGATTTCGCGGAAATCCCCAGCCTGCAGGTCTCGAAGAAGGGGCCCGGCGATTTCGTCTCGGAAGCGGACAAGCGCGCCGAGAACATCCTGTTTCAGGAATTGTCGCGCGCCCGGCCCGGCTACGGCTTCCTGATGGAGGAGGGCGGCGCGGTGGAGGGAAGCGACAAGTCCCACCGCTTCATCATCGATCCCTTGGATGGCACCACGAATTTCCTGCGCGGGATTGCGCAATTCTCGATCTCGATCGGGCTGGAGCGCGACCATGAATTGGTCGCCGGACTGGTCTACAATCCGGTCACCGAGGAGATGTTCCTCGCCGAAAAGGGTGCCGGCGCCTTTGCCGCTGGCCCGACGAGCCGCGACAATTACCGCCTGCGCGTCTCGCAGACCCGCGAGATTTCCGAAAGCGTCGTGGGCTGCGGAATCCCCCATGCGATGCGCGGCGACCACGGCCTCTTCCTGCGCGAACTCGCGGGGCTGATGCCGCGGGTGGCCGGTGTGCGGCGCATGGGTTCGGCGGCGCTGGACCTCGCCTTCGTCGCCTGCGGCCGTTTCGATGCCTACTGGGAGCATAACCTGTCGCCATGGGACATGGCGGCCGGCCTTCTGCTGGTGCGAGAGGCCGGCGGTCTTGTGAGCGCCATCGATGGTTCACCGGATATCTTTGTGAAACGCTCCGTCTTCGCAGCGAATGCCGCGCTTGCCGAACCCATCCGCGAACTTCTGGCCATCGCACGGACCTGATCGCCGGGTTGCCAAGCCGGGTTGCCAAGCCGGGTTGCCAAGCCGCCTCGAACACGTTTGACTGCACCGCATTGCGAGGCAACCGGAGGACACATGGCGAGCGAACGCGAGAGCCAAGCCCTTTCGACACCGGGGCTCTACCTGTTTCGAATGGTGGTGTTCCTGGCGCTGGCGGGCGTGCTCGCCTTCGTCCTGCAGAAGCGGATCAGCGAGGCCTTCTGGTTCAATCCGCTGCTCAACGGGCTGATCGGCCTCGTGCTGCTTCTGGGCGTGGTCTTCGCCTTCGCGCAGGTCGTCCGGCTTTACCGTGAAATCCGCTGGGTGAATGCGCGCCGCGCGGGCGAGGAGGTCCGGCCCGTGGCCGACCCCATCCTGCTCGCACCGATGGCGGCTCTACTCGGCGAGAAGGCGGGCCGGGCCGGCATCTCCACCCTCACCCTGCGCTCGGTGCTCGATTCCATCGGCGGAAGGCTGGATGAAAGCCGCGATATCGGACGATACCTCACCGGGTTGCTGATCTTCCTCGGCCTGCTCGGCACATTCTGGGGCCTCATCGAGACGGTTTCCTCGATTGGCGGCGTCATCGAGAAGCTGCCGAGTGCGGGCGAGAACAACGCCCTTTTCGATGAACTCAAGCGCAACCTCGCCGCTCCGCTCGGTGGCATGGGCATCGCGTTCTCGTCTTCGCTTTTCGGGCTCGCCGGCTCGCTGATCCTCGGGTTCCTCGACCTGCAGGCTGGGCAGGCGCAGAGCCGCTTCTTCTACGATCTTGAGGAATGGCTCTCGTCCTCCGTGCAGGACAGCGCCACGAGCGCCGGCACGCCGGATGACCTGCGCCATGCGCTTGACGGCATTTCGCGGGCTGTGAACGATGCCGGCGCGGGGCGCAATGCCACACATGCGCTGGCCGCCCTTGCAGAAGGCCTGCAGAGCCTCGTGCAGCATATGCGCAACGAGCAGCAGATGATCCGCTCCTGGGTGGAGGCGCAGGCCTTGCAGCAGGCGGATGTGAAAAAGCTTCTGGAGAAACTCTCGCGCGATCAGGATGCGCTGAACAACAAACGAGGCCCGTGATGGCCCTTTCCCGTCGCGCGCGCGACCGGCAGATCGATTACTGGCCGGGCTTCGTCGATGCCCTGTCGACGCTGCTGCTGGTCTTTACCTTCCTCATCGCGGTCTTCATGCTCGGCCAGTTTTTCATCGGCCGGGAGATGGCCGGAAAGGAAGACGTGCTGCAACGCCTCGCGCGCCAGCTTTCCGAGCTTTCCGACCTGCTGGCCCTCGAACGCTCGGCGAAGGCCGAGGGAGAGCAGCGCATTCTCAGCCTCTCGGCTACGCTGCAGCGTGCCGAGGCCGAGCGCGAGCGGCTCGCGGGCCTTGCCGCCAATGCCGGGCAGAGCGAGCAGCAATTGGGCACACTGAGCCAGCAACTGGCCGACGAGAAAACCGTTGCCCAGCGCGCGCTGGAACAGGTGAGCCTCCTCAACCAGCAGATCAGCGCGCTGCGCCAGCAATTGCAGGCGCTGGAAGGCGCGCTCGAACAGGCCGAGGGCCGCGAGAAGGATGCACAGACGCGCATCGCCGAACTGGGCTCCCGCCTGAATGTTGCCCTCGCCCAGCGCGTGCAGGAGCTGACGCGTTACCGCTCCGACTTTTTCGGCCGCCTGCGCAATGTGCTCGGTTCGCGACCGGATGTGCGGATCGTGGGGGATCGCTTCGTATTCCAGTCGGAGATCTTCTTCGGCTCGGGCGAGGCGGTTCTCGCCACGACCGGCCTTGGCGAACTGGACAAGCTCGCGCAGCTTCTGAAGAACCTCGAGCGCGAAATCCCGCCGGATCTCGCCTGGATCGCGCGGATCGACGGCCATACGGACAAGCGCCCGCTTTCCGGAGCAGGGCAGTTCAAGGACAACTGGGAGCTTTCCGCGGCCCGCGCCATCGCCGTGGTGCGCTATCTCGTGGAGAAGGGCGTCTCGCCTCATCGCGTGGTCGCGGCGGGTTTCGGCGAATTTGCGCCCATCGATTTCGGCGACACGCCGGAAGCCCTCGCCCGCAACCGCCGCCTCGAACTGAAGATCACCGAGCGATGAGCATCCACCTGCGCAACGGATCACCTTCCGATCACGCCATGATGGCCGAAATCTGGGAGGCCGCATGGTCCGAAACCTATCCGGGCGTGAACTTCAGCCAGCGTCGGACGCTTGTGGAAGAGCAGTTGCGGGAGGCCGAGACCGGTCGCTATCGCCTGCGCGTCGCGGAGATGTCCGGCGCGCGCGCGGGCTTCACCCTCGTGGAAAAACACAGCGGGCTGCTGGAGATCATCGCGGTCTTGCCTGCACGCTGGGGCGATGGCGTTTCGAAACTGCTGATCGAGGATGCCAAGTCGCAATCTCGCGGGCATCTCACGCTGTTCGTCGGGCAGGGCAATCCGCGCGCCCTGCGCTTCTACCACAAGGAGGGTTTCAAGATCGTGGGCGAGGGCACAAGCCCCTATTCCGGCCTTCCCACCTTTCGAATGGATTGGAACGGCTCGCCCCTCATGCCGTGAATTGCAGGTTGGCGAGCCGCGCATAGGCGCCATTGCGGGCGAGAAGCGCCTCATGGCTGCCCTCTTCCGAGATCATCCCCGCTTCCAGCACGAGAATGCGATCGGCATCACGGATGGTCGCGAGTCGATGCGCGATCACCAGCGCGGTGCGGCCCTGCATGGCCCGGCCCAGAGCTTCCTGCACCATCCGCTCGTTCTCGGCATCGAGCGCGGAGGTGGCTTCATCCAGGAGCAGGATCGGCGCATCCCTGAGGATGGCGCGGGCAATCGCGATGCGCTGGCGCTCGCCGCCCGAGAGCGTGATGCCGCGCTCGCCGATGCGCGTTTCAAGACCATGTTCCAGCTTTTCGGCAAAAGGCAGCACGGCCGCCTGCGCCGCTGCCTGCCGCACGGCTTCGTCGCTGGCTTCGGGCCGCGCGAGGCGGATATTCTCGGAAATCGTGCCGGCGAAGATCACCGGGTCCTGCGGCACCACGGCG
>JADCCH010000220.1 GCA_020252865.1 Methylobacterium sp. | reverse complement strand
GGCGCTCACGCTCTGGCACTGGAAGCACCGCTTCTGTTCCAATTGCGGAGCCCCCACCGCGCTCACGCAGGGCGGCTGGCGGCGGGATTGCGCGGCCTGCGGCGCGCAGCATTTCCCGCGAACCGATCCGGTCGTCATCATGCTGATCGTCGATGGCGATCGCTGCGTGCTCGGCCGGCAGGCGCGCTTTGTCGCGAACACCTATTCCACGCTCGCGGGCTTCGTGGAGCCGGGCGAGACCATCGAGGCCGCCGTGCGCCGCGAATGCAAGGAGGAGGCGGGGCTTGATATCGGTCGCGTCCGCGTGGTGCTGAACCAGCCCTGGCCGCTGCCGATGTCGCTGATGATCGGTGCCGTGGCGGAGGCGAGAAGCTTCGATATCGTCAAGGACGAGGAAGAACTGGAGGAATGCCGCTGGTTTTCGCGGGAGGAGGTGCTCGCGATGCTCGAAAAGAGCCACCCCACAGGCTTGATGGTCCCGCCGCGTCTGGCGATCGCCAATCACCTCATCCGCATGTTCGTGGGGCTCGGCGACTGAACCTCACTCTGCCGGCGGGCTCACTTCCTTGCGGTAGGGATGCGCCTTGTAGGTGCCGAGAATGCGCAATTCCTTCGAGAAGAAGGCGAGTTCCTCCAGGGCGAGCTTGAGGTTCCGATCCTCCGGGTGCCCTTCCACATCGGCATAGAACTGGGTAGCCGAGAACTGGCCATCAACCATATAGCTCTCGAGCTTCGTCATGTTGATGCCGTTCGTCGCAAAACCGCCCATCGCCTTGTAGAGCGCGGCCGGCACGTTCCGCACCCGGAAGACGAAGCTCGTCATCAGCGTATCCCGGCCCTGCGGCGCATCCTGCGCCTCCCGCGAGAGGATGACGAAGCGGGTCGTGTTGTGCTTTTCATCCTCGATATGCTCGGCGAGAATATCAAGACCATAGACCTCCGCCGCGAGCCTCGGCGCGATCGCCGCGCGGGTCGGGTCGCCCGATTCCGCCACATGGCGCGCGGAACCGGCGGTATCCGCCGCCGTCACCGGCTTGATTCCGTGCTTCCTCAGGAAACGCCGAGTCTGCCCCAAAGCCATGATGTGGCTCTCGGCGGTCCGGATGTTCTCGAGCGTAGCGCCCTTCACCGCCATGAGGTGGAAATAGATCGGCAGGAAATGCTCGCCGATGATGTGGAAATTCGATTTCGGCAGCAGGTGATGAATATCCGCCACGCGGCCCGCGATCGAATTCTCGATCGGGATCATCGCAAGATCGGCCGTGCCGTCACCGAGGGCTGCGAAGGCATCCTCGAAGGTGGGGCAGGGCAGGGCCTCCCAGCCGGGATAGACCTCATGGCAGGCGATTTCGGAATTCGCTCCGCGCTCGCCCTGGAAGGCGATGACCTTTTTCATGTTCTTCTCCTTCAGCGCGCGGCGATCAGCGCGCGGGCGCGCTCCAGATCCTCGGGCGTGTCGACGCCAAGCGGCACGGTTTCGACCACGGTGATGTCGATGCGCATCCCCGCTTCCAGGGCGCGGAGCTGTTCGAGCTTCTCGCGCATTTCCAGCGGGGAAGGCGGCAGGCTCACGAAACGGCGCAGGGCATTCCGGCGATAGGCATAGAGCCCGATATGGTGGAAGAGATCGCCCTCGCCCCAGGGCGCGGTGGCGCGGGTGAAGTAGAGCGCGCGCAAGCGGCTGGGGTTCAGCGGGGAGCCCACGGCCTTCACCACATGGCTCGCGGTCTTTTCCTCCTCGCGGCGGATGACGGCTGCGAGCGTCGCGATATCGACCGACGGATCAGCCAGCGGCAGCAGCGAAGCCGCGATGATGCGCGGATCAATCGTGGGAAGGTCGCCCTGCACATTCACGATGATGTCGTGCCGCCCGTCGGGATCATGATTCTCCACCGCCTCGTGGATGCGGTCGGAGCCGGAGGGATGGTCGGCGCGGGTCATCACGGCCTGCCCGCCGGCCCCGATGACGGCCTCGGCGATTTCCGGCGCATCGGTCGCCACGATCACCGGGCCGATGCCGGATTCGATCGCCCGGTTCCACACCTGCACGATCATGGGCTGGCCACCGATATCGGCCATCGGCTTGCCCGGCAGGCGCATCGCTGCCATGCGGGCCGGGATGACGATCAGCGGGTCGGACATGAAGGAAGCTCCGCGAACGGGCAAGGCCGACACTGAGCGGCCAAAAGTAGCACCGTTGCGCGCGCTTATACGGGTTGCCTTCGCCCCTGAAAAGCGAGTAATCAGCCCCTCGATGAGGCGGATGGCGAAGTCCGCTTGACGGGGCGCGCGAAAACGTGAATGCCCCATTTCGGTCCGCCGGCATTGCGCCGGCCCATGGGACGTGCAGGCCGAGGGGCGAGCATGGGTTCGAATGAGATTAACAAGGTCGCGGGCGCCGTGCTCGGCATGCTGACTCTGGCGATGGGCGTCGGCTTCCTGTCGGGCATGCTCGTGCATCAGAAGCCGATGACCAAGGCTGGCTATGAATTGCCCGAGCCGCAGGCCGAAACGGCGGTTGCCGCAGCGCCGGCCGCACCGCAACAGGCCGAGCCGATCGCGAAGCGCCTTGCTTCGGCGAGCGCGGAGAAGGGCGCCACCGCAGCGCGCAAATGCGCCGCCTGCCACCAGTTCACGAAGGATGGCAAGAACGGCCAGGGCCCGCTCCTGTACAATGTCGTGGCCCGCGTGAAGGGCTCCGCCGCCGGGTTCAATTATTCGAATGCCCTGAAGGAGCGTGCGGCCAAGGGCGAGAAATGGGATTTTGAATCCCTCGATGCCTTCATCGCGAACCCGAAGGCCTACCTGCCCGGTACCTCGATGAATTACGCGGGGATTGCCCGCCCGGACGAGCGGGCGGACCTGATCGCCTATATGCGTCAGCAGGCCGATTCGCCGGCTCCCCTGCCGCAATAATCGCCATTCATTCGGGGAATGTGGAGACAAGGCCGGGAAACCGGCCTTTTTCATTTCTGTTTTCCGGCTCTTTCCATCGTCTTCGCCCTAGAGCATGCTCTCGCAAGAGCGGATACCGGTTTTGCGTAGCAACATGCGACAAAACAATAAGATAGAGCACGGTTTTGATTCCATCAAAACGAGACGTCCTCTAATAGCCAAAGCGAGCCTCTGGCCTTCACCCTTCCGCGCACCATAGTCTCGGAAAGGCCGTTGAAAGTGATTCGGCTGAACCGGGAGCATCGCACCGTGAGGGAAGATCCGAACGAGCTGGCCACCCGCCTGAGCCCGTCGCGGCGCAGGTTTCTCTCCGGCGCGGCCCTTCTTGGCGTTTCCACCCTGTTGCCGCCTGAACGCGCGGAAGCGCAGGGCGCGGATGCCACGGGTTTCGAGCCGGCGAGCCACGGCATGTCCATCTTCGGCGATCTTAAATATCCGGCCGATTTCAAGCGCTTCGACTACGTGAGGCCGGATGCGCCCAAAGGGGGCGAATTCTCCACCCAGATCACCTCGCTCTCGGGCAACCAGAATTTCACGACCTATGACACGCTGAACATCTTTTCCATGCGCGGCAATGGCGCGGCCGGGATGGGGCTGATCTACGACAGCCTGATGACCGGTTCGCTGGATGAGCCGGATTCGCTCTATGGCCTTGTGGCGCAGAGCGTTCGGCGCAGCACCGACGGCCTGCGCTATCGCTTCAAGCTCCGGCCGCAGGCGCGCTTCCATGATGGCAGCCCGCTGACGGCCGCCGATGTGGTCTTCACGCTCGAGACGCTGAAGAGCAACAAGGCGCATGCGGGCTATCGCATCGCTCTGGAGCGCGTGCTCGGTGCCGAGGCGATCGCGCCCGACGAGGTCGAAATCCGCTTTGCGCCCAACCGCAGCCGCGAATTGCCGCTGGTTGCGGCCTCGCTGCCGATTTTCTCGAAGGCCTATTATGCCACGCGGGATTTCGATGCCGGCACGCTTGAAAGTCCGCTCGGCTCCGGGGGCTACAGGGTGGACAGGATCGATGTCGGCCGCTCCATCAGCTTCCGCCGCGTGGCCGACCATTGGGCGAAGGATCTCCCGGTTTCCATCGGCCAGGGGAATTTCGAGACCATCCGCTACGAGTATTTCCGCGATCGCGAGGCGGCCTTCCAGGCGTTTACCGCCGGCACCTTCACCTTCCGCGAGGAATTCACCTCGCTGATCTGGGCGACCCGCTACGATTTTCCCGCCATGAAGGATGGCCGCGTGAAGCGCGAGACGGCGGTGGATGGCCGCCCCTCGGGCACGCAGGGCTGGTTCATGAACACCCGCCGCCCGCAATTCCGCGATCCGCGCGTGCGGGAAGCAATGGCGCTCGCGCTCGATTTCGAGTGGGTGAACCGCAATCTGATGTTCGGATTGAGGAAGCGCACGGCCTCCTATTTCGAGAATTCGCCCATGAGGGCCGAGGGCAAGCCCTCTCCGGCCGAACTTTCCTTGCTGGAACCCTTGCGCGGCAAGGTGCCGGATGAGGTGTTCGGCGAGCCCTGGTCGCCGCCCGAGAGCGATGGTTCGGGGCAGGATCGCAACATCCTGCGCCGGGCCTCCCAGCTTCTGAATGCGGCCGGCGCCAGGCGCGGACCGGACAACATTCTGCGCCTGCCGGATGGCACGAAGATGGAGGTGGAATTCCTCGAATTCGACAATGCGATCAGCCGGCACACGGAATCGATCATCAAGAACCTGCGCCTGCTTGGTATCGAGGGCGCGATCCGCGTGGTTGATCCGTCGCAGTTCCAGAAGCGCCAGCAGGAATTCGATTTCGACATCCTCTCGGCCCGCTTCGTGATGTCCATGGCGCCGGGCGAGAGCCTGCGCGCCTTGTTCGGCACGCAGGCCGCGAAGACGCCGGGCTCGCGCAATCTCGCAGGGATCGCCGATCCGGCTGTGGATGCCCTCATCGAGGCCATCATCGCCGCCAGGACGCGCGAGGAGATCACCATCGCCGCGCGCGCCTTGGATCGCGTGCTGCGCGCGGGCCGCTACTGGATTCCCGCCTGGCATACGGGCGAACATTTTATCGCCTTCTGGGACATGTTCGAGCGGCCCGGGCCCATTCCCCCCCTGGCCGGCTCGCCGACCAGCGTCGCCATGGCGACCTG
>JADCCH010000022.1 GCA_020252865.1 Methylobacterium sp. | reverse complement strand
TGGTCGGCCGCGCTGGCCGTTCTTGCCTATCTGGCACTGGTCGTCTTCCTCAGGCGTCGCTCGCTCTCCATCGACACCGTGCTGCATGGCATCGACCAGATCTCGGTGGCGGTGGGGAAGTTCGGAGCCTGGTCGATCGTGATCCTCACGCTCGCGATGTGCTACGAGGTTTTCGCGCGCTACCTGCTGCAGGCGCCCACCGAATGGGCGTTCGACATGAGCTACATCCTCTACGGCACCCTCTTCATGCTGGCGGGGCCCTATGCGCTGTCTCGCAATGGTCATGTGCGCGGCGACTTCCTTTATCGGCAATGGCCGGTGCGCCGGCAGGCCGCATTCGATCTTGTTCTCTATTTCCTGTTCTTCTTCCCGGGGATCCTCGCCCTCTGCTATGCGGGCTACGGCTTCGCGGCCTTCTCCTGGATGATCGGCGAGCATTCCTCGAATTCGCCCAATGGTCCGCCCCTCTACCACTTCAAGACCTTGATCCCCGTCGTGGGCGGGCTGATGCTGCTGCAGGGCTGCGCGGAAGTGGTGCGCGCTGTCCGCGCAATCCGGACCGGCGAATGGCCACAGCGCCTCCATGACGTGGAGGAAACCGAAAAGATCATTCTCGAGCAGGCCGAAGCCGCGCAGAAGGGCGTCGCGTGATGTTTGGATTGTCGAACCCGGAACTCGGCGTGCTGATGCTCGCCCTGTTCATCGTCTTCATCATGTTCGGGTTTCCGATTGCCTTCACGCTGATGGCCCTCGGATTCTTCTTCGGCTATCTCGCCATGGGCGACACCGTGCTGCAGCTCGTGGTGCAGCGCGCCTATTCGGTGATGGCGAATGACGTGCTCGTCTCCATCCCGCTCTTCGTCTTCATGGGCTACATCATCGAGCGCGCGAACATCCTCGACCGATTGTTCAAGTCGATCCAGCTCGCGATTGGCTGGATGCCGGGCGCGCTGGCCGTTGCGACGCTTGCGACCTGCGCGATCTTCGCGACCGCCACCGGCATTGTCGGCGCGGTGGTGACGCTGATGGGCCTGCTGGCCTTCCCCGCCATGCTGCGCGCCGGCTATGACGTGAAGCTGTCCGCGGGTGTGGTCTGCGCGGGCGGATGTCTCGGCATCCTCATTCCGCCCTCGGTCATGCTCATCCTCTACGGCGCGACGGCTGGCGTCTCGGTGCCGAAGCTCTATGCCGGCGCCCTCTTCCCGGGCTTGCTGCTCGCGGGCCTCTACATGACCTATGTGGTGATTCGCTGCATGATCACGCCATCCCTCGCGCCCAAGCTGCCGCCGGAGGAGCGGGCGAAGCTCGGCATCGATTTCGCCAGGGACAAGCTGTTCGTGCTGGCCTATATCGCGATCGCCGCGCTGGCGGTTCCGGTGGTCTATTATGGCGTGCTCGCGCTCGAACACCTGATCAACGCGATCAAGACGGCCACGGCTCCTGCCGTAGCCCGGGTGCGTCTTGTCGATTACGAGGTGCCGCCTTTCGTCATCCAGGCCGTGATCGCCGGGGGCATTGCCGGGCTCGTGGCCTTGCTGGTGCTGGGGCGCATGGTCTTCCTGGCACTTGTCTCGAGCTTCTTCCCGCTGACACTACTGATCATGTCCGTGCTCGGCGCGATCTTCTTCGGCATCGCCACGCCGACGGAAGCCGCCGCGGTGGGCTCGCTGGGTTCGCTGCTGCTGGCGGCGGCCTATCGTTCGCTGAGCTTCGAAAAAGTTCGGGAGAGCGTCTATCTCACGGCCCGCACGGCCGCGATGGTGTGCTGGCTTTTCGTCGGCTCCTTCATCTTTTCGTCGATCTTCGCCTATCTCGGCGGGCATGAGCCCATCAAGGCCTTCATGAACTGGATGAACCCGTCGCCGACGATGTTCCTCATCCTGACCCAGATCATCATCTTCGTGCTGGGCTGGCCGCTCGAATGGACCGAGATCATCGTGATCTTCGTGCCGATCTTCCTGCCGCTGCTGCAGCAATACGGGGTGGACCCGCTGTTCTTCGGCATCCTGATCGCGCTGAACATCCAGACCTCGTTCCTCTCGCCGCCGGTGGCGATGGCGCCCTTCTACCTGAAGGGCGTGGCGCCGCCTCACGTGACGATCAACCAGATCTTCTCCGGCGTGATGCCCTTCCTCTGGCTCGTGCTGGTGGCGATGGTTCTGGTTTATGTCTTCCCGGATATCGCGCTCTGGCTGCCGCGCTATCTCTACAGTTAAGCGTTGATTCTCACCCGTTGACGATGCGGGGCGGATGCGTGTAGCGTTCACCTCCTGATTTCTGGAGCGGAACTGTGCCCCGTCTCATTCTTGTATGCTGCGCGCCGGGGAGGGAATTGGCCTGAGAAGCCTTTGCCCCGACGGCGCGCATTCCGAAGGCCCCTGCAGCGGGCCTTTTTTGTTGCCTTTTTTCACCCCACGCCCCAAACGACCCCCGCGAGAACCCGCGAGTACACCCCGGAGACGAACCGATGACCGAGATGATGACCGGCGCAGAAATGGTGGTGCGCGCCATGCAGGACCACGATGTGGATACCCTGTTCGGCTATCCGGGCGGCGCGGTCCTTCCGATCTATGATGCGCTGTTCCAGCAGAACTCGGTGCAGCATATCCTTGTGCGGCACGAGCAGGGCGCGGTGCATTCGGCCGAGGGCTATGCCCGCTCCTCCGGCAAGGTGGGCGTGGTGCTGGTGACCTCCGGCCCCGGCGCGACCAATGCCGTGACTGGCCTGACCGACGCGCTGATGGATTCCATCCCCGTGATCTGCTTCACCGGCCAGGTGCCGACGCATCTCATCGGCTCGGATGCCTTCCAGGAATGCGATACGGTGGGCATCACCCGCCATTGCACGAAGCATAACTATCTCGTGAAGCGCATCGAGGATCTGTCGCGGATCATCCACGAGGCGTTCTACGTCGCGAAATCCGGCCGTCCGGGCCCGGTTGTGGTGGATATCCCGAAGGACATCCAGTTCCAGCGCGGCGTCTACACCCCGCCGGGCGAGATCATGCACAAATCCTATCGCCCGAAGACGCAAGGGGATCGCGGGCAGATCGAGCGCGCGGTGGAACTGATGATCCGCGCGAAGCGCCCCGTATTCTACACGGGCGGCGGCGTCATCAATGCCGGGCCGGAAGCCAGCCGCCTGCTGCGCGAACTCGTGCGCCTCACGGGCTTCCCGGTGACCTCCACGCTGATGGGGCTCGGCGCCTATCCGGCGAATGACCCGCTCTGGCTTGGGATGCTGGGGATGCACGGCACCTACGAAGCGAACCTCGCGATGCATGGCTGCGACGTGATGATCAATATCGGCGCGCGCTTCGATGATCGCATCACCGGTCGCCTCGATGCCTTCTCGCCCTATAGCCGCAAGATCCATGTCGACATCGATCCGTCCTCGA
Organism: Methylobacterium sp.; assembly: GCA_020252865.1. Lineage (GTDB taxonomy): Bacteria > Pseudomonadota > Alphaproteobacteria > Rhizobiales > Beijerinckiaceae > Rhabdaerophilum. Next base: position 3,321 of record JADCCH010000022.1, on the reverse strand, counting down.
TCAACAAGAACGTGAAGGTCGAGGTGGGCATCATCGGCGATGCCGCGTCGGTTCTCGCCGATATGCTCGAGATCTTCCGCGCGAAGAAGCGCGCCGAGCAGGCCGAGGAAATCCGCCCCTGGTGGAAGGAAATCAACACCTGGCGGGCGCGGAACTCGCTGAGCTACAAGAACTCGAAAGAGGTCATCAAGCCGCAATACGCGGTGGAGCGGCTCTATCAGCTCACCAAGAACCACAAGACCTACGTGACCACCGAAGTGGGCCAGCACCAGATGTGGGCCGCCCAGCACTTCCATTTCGACGAGCCCAACCGCTGGATGACGAGCGGAGGCCTCGGCACGATGGGCTATGGCCTGCCCGCGGCGATCGGCGTGCAGCTCGCGCATCGCGATGCCCTCGTGATCGATATCGCCGGCGAGGCCTCGATCCTGATGAACATGCAGGAAATGAGCACGGCCGCTCAGTATCGCCTGCCGATCAAGATCTTCATCCTCAACAACGAGTATATGGGCATGGTGCGACAGTGGCAGGAATTGCTGCATGGCGGGCGCTATTCGGAGAGCTATTCATCGGCCCTGCCGGATTTCGTGAAGCTCGCCGAGGCCTATCACGCCAAGGGCATCCGCTGCGGCGACCCCGCCGAACTCGACGCCGCCATCCAGGAGATGATCGATTATCCCGGCCCGGTGATCTTCGATTGCCTCGTCGCGAAGGAAGAGAACTGCTTCCCGATGATCCCCTCGGGCAAGGCGCATAACGAGATGATCCTGCCGGATTTCGAGGGCGATACCGGCTCGGTCATCGACGCCAAGGGCAAGCAGCTGGTGTGACGCTCCGGCCTTTCCGACCAACCCGATTCGATCTTCCAACGCGACGAGCCTGACCGATGAACACCTCCCATTACCCCACGCTCACGACCCAGCAGGTGATCGAGAAGCGCACGCTCTGCGTTCTCGTGGACAACGAGCCGGGCGTGCTCGCGCGCATCGCCGGCATGTTCTCGGGGCGGGGCTACAACATTGAATCGCTGACGGTCTCGGAGACCGAGCACGAGAAGCACCTCTCGCGCATCACCATCGTCACCAGCGGCACGGCGAGTGTGCTGAACCAGATCGAGGCGCAACTCGATCGCCTCGTGCCGGTGCACAAGGTGGTGAACCTCTCCGCCAAGGCCTCCATCGAGCGCGAACTGGCACTGTTGAAGGTGCGCGGCAAGGGCGAGCACCGCATGGAGGCACTTCGCCTCGCCACCGCCTTCGGCGCGAAGCCGGTGGATGCAACGCACGACAGTTTCGTGTTCGAGCTTTCCGGCCCATCCGATGATGTCGAGCGCTTCATCAACCTGATGGCCGATATTGGTCTCGTCGAGGTGAGCCGCACGGGCGTCGCGGCCATCGCGCGGGGGAACGAGGGGCTCTGAGCCATTCACGCGCGTGATGCAGCGATCATGCGATTGCGTTGGCCGCATCGGGAGGGGCTCGCTTGAGCGAAATTCGATCTGAATGAATCAGATCGACCGATCTATCTTTTTGTTATTTATTGTATTTTCTTCGATCAACCGGCATCCGCTTGATCGGAAAATGCTCTAGCCTCGCGTCTCTTTCGGGGTGACCATGCCGCTTGACCTGCTCCTCGCCTTTCTGGGCTTCGCCTTCGCAAGTTCGGTGACGCCCGGCCCGAACAACATGATGCTCGTGGCTTCAGGCGTGAATTTCGGGATCCGGCGCACGCTCTGGCATGTCGCGGGCATCAATGTGGGCTTCCCGGTGATGCTGCTGCTGACGGGCCTTGGCCTCGCGCAGATCTTCCACCGCTACCCCGCGATCTACACCCTGATGAAGGTTGCGGGCATTCTCTACATGCTCTGGCTCGCATCAAGGATCGCGACCTCCGGGCCGGTGAAGGAAGGGCAGGATGCGGCGGGCAAGCCGATGACCTTCTGGCAGGCTGCGGCCTTCCAGTGGGTGAACCCCAAGGCCTGGGCCATGGTGATGGGGGCGATCGCGGCCTATACCGTGCCCGAGAACTATATCGGCTCGTTGCTGATCATCACGGCGGCCTATGCGCTGGTGGGAATGCCGGGCTCGCTGGTCTGGGCGATGTTCGGCGCGGCCCTGCGCAACGGGCTGCGCGACCCGGTGAAGGTGCGCTGGTTCAACCTCGCCATGGCGGCCCTGCTTTTGCTCTCGCTCTACCCGGCCGTGATGGACCTGATCACCCCTTGAATCCGTTTGACGACCGGGCACGCATGGCTTAGCAAGACGGCGAACCGTAACGTTCGTTACGATGCGATCGAGCCCGGAATGACCGCCACCGCCGCGCCTCCTGCTGATGAGCCAAGCCCGCGCCAGATCGAGGTGCTGGAGGCGACTTTGCGCCAGATGATGACGGAAGGGCAGGCGGTGACGATGAGCTCCGTCGCCAGGTCCGCGAGCTGCTCCAAGGAGACTCTCTACAAATGGTTCGGCGACCGCGACGGACTGCTGACTGCCACCGTGAAATGGAAAGCCTCGCGCGTCCATGTCGGCGCCGTCGAGCCGGGGCGGCTCGATCGTTCGGCACTTGTCGCGCGGCTTGAGGAATTTGCGCGGAACTGGCTCACGGTGATTTCCTCCGAAACTTCCATCGCTCTCAATCGCATCGCGATCGGCGAGGCCGGCGCGAGGAAGGGCCATCTCGGCGCGATCGTGCTGGAAAACGGCCGCTTCGCGCTCGGCAAGCGCCTGAAGCCCGTGCTGGAAGCTGGGCGTGATGCGGGCCTGCTCGCCTTCGAGGGGAGCGAGGAGGCCTTCCGCACCTTCTTTGGCCTGATGGCGCGTGATGTGCAGATCCGCCTGCTGCTGGGCGATTCCCTGGAGCTTTCGCCAGCGATCATCCATTCCGAGGCGGCCCGCGCCGCCCGCCAGTTTCTCGCCCTCCATGGGGCGGAAAGCCAGACATGAACGCTCAACCAAGGAAGGACCTGTAACATGCGCGTTTATTACGATCGCGATGCCGATCTGAACCTGATCAAGTCGAAGAAGGTGGTCATCGTGGGCTATGGCTCGCAGGGCCGTGCCCATGCGTTGAACCTGAAGGATTCCGGTGCGAAGGAAATCCGCGTCGCCCTGAAACCGGGCTCGCCGACCGCGGCCAAGGTGGAAGCCGATGGCCTCAAGGTGATGTCGGTCGCCGATGCCGCCAAGTGGGCGGACCTGATGATGATGGCCACCCCGGACGAACTCCAGGCCGACATCTACAGGTCCGATATCGCCCCGAACATCCGCGACGGTGCGGCCATTGCCTTCGCCCATGGCCTCAACGTGCATTTCGGCCTGATCG
>JADCCH010000219.1 GCA_020252865.1 Methylobacterium sp. | reverse complement strand
CGTGCGGCGCGATGACGATGACGGGCATCGTCTCGTCGATCAGCGCGATGGGGCCGTGCTTGAGTTCGCCGGCGGCATAAGCCTCGGCGTGGATGTAGCTGATTTCCTTGAGCTTCAGCGCGCCTTCCATCGCGAGCGGGAACGAGGTCCCACGGCCGATATAGAGCACATCCGTCGCCTTCGAGAGTTCGCGCGCCAGCGCCTCGATCGGCGCTTCGTGCTTCAGCGCTTCGGCCACAAGGCCGGGAATGGCGATGAGCTGCGTGACAAGCTCCTTTTCGCGGCTCCCACTCAGCACGCCGCGTGCACGGCCCGCGGCGATCGCGAGGCAGGCGAGAACGGTCAGCTGGCAGGTGAAGGCCTTGGTGGAGGCGACGCCGATTTCCGGCCCGGCGAGCGTGCCCGCGACCACATGGCTCTCGCGCGCAATCGTGCTCGTCGCAACGTTCACCACCGAGAGGATGTGCTGCTTCTGCTCTTTTGCGTAGCGCAGGGCCGCGAGCGTATCTGCCGTCTCGCCCGATTGGGAGATGACAAGCATCACGTCCCCGGGCGTCATCGGCGCCTCGCGATAGCGGAATTCCGAGGCGATATCGATCTCGACCGGCAGGCGCGCCAGGCGTTCGAACCAGTATTTGCCGATCTGCCCCGCGAGATAGGCCGTGCCGCAGGCGGAAACCGAGAGCCGGCCCACCTTTGCCCAGTCGAAGGGCAGGTTGAACGGCAGGCGCACCTCGCCGGTGCCCATGTCGATGTAATGCGCCAGCGTGCGGCCGATCACTTCCGGCTGCTCGTGGATTTCCTTGGCCATGAAGTGGCGGTGGTTGCCCTTGTCCACGAGGAAGGCACCGGCCTGCGTTTTCTGCGCCTTGCGCTTCACCGGCTGGTTCTTCTCGTTGAAACAGCGGGCGGAAGCGCGATCCAGCACCACCCAATCGCCATCTTCGAGATAGGTGATGGTATCCGTGAAGGGCGCGAGCGCGAGCGCGTCCGAGCCGAGATACATCTCGCCATCGCCATGGCCTACGGCCAGCGGCGCGCCGCGTCGCGCGCCGATCAGCAGGTTGTCCTCGCCCTTGAAGAGGAAGGCCAGCGCGAAAGCGCCGTGGAGGCGCGGCAGGGCGGCGGCGACGGCCTGTTCCGCGCTCATCTGCTTGTCCATCAGCGCGGTGACGAGATGGGCCACCACTTCCGTGTCGGTTTCGGAGGCGAAAACGCGGCCCTCGGCCTGCAATTCCTCGCGCAATTCACGGAAATTCTCGATGATGCCGTTATGAACGACCGCAAGCCGCCCGGTGGCATGGGGGTGCGCGTTGTTCTCGGTCGGTTTGCCATGCGTGGCCCAGCGCGTATGCCCGATGCCGGCGCGGCCGGAAAGCGGCGTCTCGCGCAGCTTCGCCTCGAGGTTCCTGAGCTTGCCCTCCGCGCGAACGCGGGTGATCTCCCCACCTTCGAGCACTGCGACACCGGCTGAATCATAGCCGCGATATTCCAGCCGCTTCAGGCCCTCGACGATGTCGAACGCGATCGCCTCCTTGCCGAGAATGCCGACGATGCCGCACATGAGCCCTCCGATTCCTTTGGTATTCCGGCGCGAGAGACGAGTGCCAGAACCTTCGCATGCGCACAAATCACGTTGCGAAACGATTTGTGACGCCGGGAAGAGGCTGGTTTTTCAGCGGGATGGTTCTTTCCTCACCTGGTTCTCCGGGCGCGCACGGAACTGGTCGGCCCAGCCTTCCCTCGTCACCTGCCGCCCGCGGGCCACCACCAGCGCGTTGGGCGGCACATCCTTCGTGACAACGGAACCCGAGCCGACGAAAGCGCCCGCCCCGATGGTGACCGGCGCGACAAGCGCGGAATTCGAGCCGATGAACGCGCCCGCCCCGATCTGCGTGCGGAACTTGCGGAAGCCATCGTAATTGCAGGTGATCGTGCCCGCGCCGATATTCGCCTCCGCGCCGATCGTCGCATCCCCGAGATAGGTCAGGTGGCTCACTTTCGCGCCCGCGCCGAGATCGGCGTTCTTCACCTCGACGAAATTGCCGACCTTCGCGCCCTCGCCCAGCGAGGCGCCGGGGCGGAGCCGCGCGAAGGGGCCAACCGTGGCACCGGCGGCCACCGTCGCGCCTTCGAGATGCGAGAAGGCATGGATGACCGCATTCTCGGCGATGCTGACGCCAGGGCCGAAGACGCAATTCGGTTCGATCAGCACATCACGGCCAATCAGCGTATCGGTGGAGAAGAACACGGTTTCGGGCGCGATCAGCGTCACACCATTTCGCATGTGCCGCTCCCGCAGGCGGTGCTGCAGCACGGCCTCGCAGGCTGCGAGCTGCACGCGATCATTCACGCCGAGCGCCTCTTCCTCCGCCACCTCGATGACCCGCGCCGAAAACCCGCGCGCGCGGGCGATACCCACGCAATCCGTGAGGTAGAACTCGTTCTGCGTGTTCCCGGTCTGCACGGATTTGAGGAGTTCCAGCGCGAGTTCGCCGCGCAGGGCCATCAGCCCGCCATTGCAGAGCGTGATGGCCCGCTCCTTCTCGCTCGCATCCTTGTGCTCGCGGATGCCGATGAGATCGGTGCCATCGAGAATGAGCCGCCCATAGCCCGTGGGGTCCTTCGCCTGAAAGCCCATCACGGCCATGGCGGTCCTTTCCTGCTCCACGGCTTCCGCCAGCGCGCGGATGGTCTCGGGCCGCACGAGCGGGGTATCGCCGAACAGAACCACAATCGCCTTGTGGCCCGCAGCGATTCCGCGCTCCGCCTGCAGCACCGCATGGGCCGTGCCGCGCCGCTCGCGCTGCTCCACCACCTCGGCTTCGGGCATGAGGCGGGTGACTTCCTTCGCGACATCCGGCCGGTCCGGGCCGATCACCACCACGGCGCGGCCAAGGCCCGCGGCTTCGGCGCTCATCAGCGCATGGCCGACAAGGCTGAGCCCTGCCACCTCATGCAGCACCTTGGGGCGGGCGGATTTCATCCGCGTCCCCTCGCCGGCCGCGAGAATGACGGCAAGGCAGGAAGCGGCTTCGTTCGGGGCGGGCATGGCGGATTTCTCCCGAGGGCGGACAGGCAGAGGCGCGTTGCAATCGTGGATGCGCCTATACGAAGTGCTTCGACTTGTCTCCTGCGCATCGCGCAGGCTGGCCTGCCCTTTCCACAGCGGCGCCCCCAGCCGGCGCGCGATTGAGCGTAACCTGGAGGCCCGTGGCCCGGTCCGCCGTGCCTTTTTCTTTTCCCGTCCGGCCTTTGCCTGCTGACGCCTCTTTTCTCGGCAAGCCGGTTGACCGCCCCCGCCGAACCGCCTATCTCGCCTCCACCAGTTGGTGAGAGCTCGTAGCTCAGTCGGTAGAGCACGTGACTTTTAATCATGGGGTCGTGGGTTCGAATCCCACCGAGCTCACCATTGGCGTGGCCGGCTTTTTCGAACCCACGACTGGACATGGATTTCGCGGTCGGGCTTTGCCCGGAGCGAAATCCGCAAGAAAATCGGGTTCGAATCCCACCGAGCTCACCATTGTTTTCGCTCGCGGCGAGTTCGCTTCGCTCACCGCCTCCGCGGGGGCGGCCTGACCGGCCGGCGGGCATTCGCCCTTTGCCAGAGCTTGTTTTTGAAGTGTTCGTGCATGTCTCAGACGCTTTTTTTCAGGTATAGTGCGGAAGCATGAACGACAGCTCCCCCTGCATCAGGCTCTGCACGCTCGATCCCGTCACCGGCTTCTGCCTCGGCTGCGGGCGCACGGGCGCGGAGATTGCCGGCTGGATCGGCATGAGCCGCGAGGAGCGCATTGCGCTGAAGCAGGTTCTGCCACGGCGGCTAGCCGGGCTCGCCGCGCGCGACGGGCGCTGCTTGGTCCAACAGAAGACGACGCGTTGATCAGCCAAGCTTCAGCTCGTAGCTGTCAAGTGTGTTCTCGAGCAGGCAGGCGATGGTCATCGGGCCGACGCCACCGGGAACGGGCGTGATCGCGCCGGCAATACCGCGAACCGCCTCGAAATCGACATCGCCCACGAGTTTCGTTTTCTCGCCCAAGGGCACGCGGTTGATGCCGACATCAATGACGATCGCCCCGGGCTTCACATGCGCCGCGTTCAGCATCAGGGGGCGGCCGATCGCGGCGACGAGGATGTCCGCCTGCTGGCAGATGCCCGGCAAATCCTTCGTGCGGGAATGTGCGATGGTCACCGTGCAATTCGCAGCCAGCAGCAACTGGGCCATCGGCTTGCCCACGATGTTCGAGCGGCCGACCACCACGGCATGGAGGCCCGAAAGATCCGCGCGCACGCTCCGGACCAGCTTCATCGAGCCCCGCGGCGTGCAGGGCACGAAGGCCTTTCCGCCCGTGGCGAGCCGCCCGACATTGACCGGATGGAAGCCATCGACATCCTTCGCAGGATCGATCGCCTCGATGATCGCATCGGCATCAATCTGCGGCGGAAGGGGCAATTGCACGAGAATGCCATCGACGCCTGGATCGGCATTCAGTTTGGCGATCCGCACCAGCAATTCGGCCTGGGAGGTTTTCACCGGCAGCTTGTGCTCGACCGAGACCATGCCGATCTCGGGGGTTTGCTTCGCTTTCGAGGCGACATAGACCTGGCT
>JADCCH010000218.1 GCA_020252865.1 Methylobacterium sp. | reverse complement strand
GGATGCCGTTTCGCTGATCAACACGGTCAATTCGATGATGGGCGTCGATATCGACGCGATGACGCCCTGGCCTCCGGTCGACGGCATGGGCACGCATGGCGGCATGTGCGGCCCGGCCGTGAAGCCCATCGCGCTGAACATGGTCGCGGAGATCGCCCGCCATGCCGAAACGCGCGGCCTGCCGATCTCGGGCATCGGCGGCATCGAGAAATGGCGCGATGCGGCAGAGTTCATGGCGCTCGGCGCCAGCAATGTGCAGGTCTGCACCGCCGCGATGGTCTATGGCTTCCGGATCATCGAGGAAATGACGGCCGGCCTGTCAGCCTGGATGGATGAGAAGGAATATGCGGGCGTCGATGAAATCGTCGGCCTTGCCGTGCCGAGGGTGACCGATTGGCAGCACCTGAACCTCGATTACGTCGTGAAGGCGCGCATCAACCAGGACCTCTGCATCTCCTGCGGACGCTGCCACATCGCCTGCGAGGATACCTCGCATCAGGCCATCACCAGCATGCTGGACGGCAAGCGGCATTTCGAGGTGATCGAGGAGGAATGCGTCGGCTGCAATCTCTGCGCCGTGGTCTGCCCGGTCGAGAACTGCATCACGATGGTGCCGCTCGCGGAGGGCGAGATCGACCGGCGCACCGGCATCAAGGTCGGCGGTCACCGCAGCTGGATCGAGCATCCGAACAACCCGAACGCGCAAGATCCGCGCCCCGCGAAACATGCGGCGGGGTGAGGGGCGATGCCCGGTTCAGGACCGGCCGAGAACGGCCAGCAGCACGGCGCGGCGGGCCTCGCCAAAAAAGCCGGGATCATCGAGGCTCTGCCCCGTCAGCGCCTTCACCTGCGCGGCGAAGTCGGCATAATGCTGGGTCGTCGCCCAGATGAGGAAAAGCAGATGCTTCGGGTCGCGGCGCGGCAGGTGTCCCGCATCCATCCACTGCGCGAGCAGCGCCGCGCGCGACGTGACGAGGCGCTTGAGGTCATTTTCGAGAATGGTGTGGAGAATGGGCGCGCCGCGCATCACCTCCATCGCAAAAAGCCGCGAGGCTTCCGGAAAGTCGCGGGCATATTCCAGCTTCCGCGTCACGTAGCCGGTCAGCGCCGCCACGGGGTCGCTCTGCGTGTCCATCTCGGCCAGCGGCACCAGCCACATGTCGAGCGTGCGGCGCAGCACCGCGAGATAGAGATCGGCCTTGGTGCGGAAGTAATAGAGCAGGTTCGGTTTCGAGAGCCCCGCGCGCTCGGCGATGGCGTCGATCCGTGCGCCGGCAAAGCCATCCATGGCGAAAACCGCGAGCGCGGCATCGAGAATGCGCTCGATATTGGCCTCGCCGCCACGGGTCTTCCCGGTATGGCCGGGGCTCGCCAGCTCGGCAAGGCGGTTCGCCGCGCCCATCATTCGGTTCCGTCTATCCACCGCGATCCAAGGAATGATCGCAGATTCGAGATTGCACGATTTCTGACCAGATGGTCAATTCCCGATCATGGCGAATGCCGGCTGTGCAGGAGCGGGAGCCGGATCGCGCCATGATGCGGCATGGCGCTTGCTCCGGATCAGGGGTGCCACGGTGCGTGGGGCGGAAGGATATGGAGCAGGGGGCGAGCGCGTGACCACGGGCATGGCGATCGAGATTCGCGATCTGTCGCTGACATTCGAGACCGCGGACGGCCCCGTCTATGCGCTGGAGAAGGCCAATCTCGCGGTCAGGCCCGGCGAGTTCATCTCCTTCATCGGTCCTTCCGGTTGCGGCAAGACCACGCTTCTGCGCGTGATCGCCGATCTCGAGAAGCCGACCTCCGGCTCGATCAGCGTGAATGGCGTGACGCCCGAGGCCGCCCGGCTCGGCCGGCAATATGGCTATGTCTTCCAGGCGCCGGCGCTCTATCCGTGGCGGACGGCCGAAGCGAACGTGATGCTGCCGCTGGAGGTCTTCGGCTACTCGAAGGCCGAAAGGCAGGAACGCGCCCGGCGCTACCTCGCCATGGTGAACCTCGCGGGGTTCGAGAAGAAATATCCCTGGCAGCTCTCCGGCGGCATGCAGCAGCGGGTCTCGATCGCGCGGGCGCTCAGCTTCGAGCCGGCCTTGCTGCTGATGGACGAACCTTTCGGCGCGCTCGACGAGATCGTGCGTGACCGCCTGAACGAGCAATTGCTGCGCCTCTGGGCCGAGACGCGCAAGACCGTGATCTTCGTAACGCATTCCATTCCCGAAGCGGTATTCCTCTCTACGCGGATCGTGGTGATGTCGCCGCGCCCCGGGCGCATCATCGACGTGATCGATTGCGACCTCGGCGACCCGCGCACGCTCGACATCCGTGAGACGCCCGAATTCCTGAAGATCGCGCATCGCGTGCGGGAGGGGCTGCGCGCCGGCCATTCCTACGATGACTGAGCGCGCGGCCGCCTCGCCGCGGGTGGCCAGCCGGGGCGGCGAGGGCGCCGCCGTGCCCGTCGTGACGATCACGGCGCTGATCGTGGTGATCTGGTATCTCGCCTGCCTGCCCATGAATGCGGATTTGCCGCAACTCAAGGACGTGCAGGGCCTTGGCCAGCGTTACGCCGTCGCCTGGGCTTTGGAGCGGCCGGTGCTGCCCGCGCCGCATCAGGTGCTGGTCGAACTCTACAATTCGACGATTGGCACCCGCCTGTTCCGCCAGACGGCGGATGGCATGGTGCTGAACCCGCGCAATCTGCTGTTCCATGCCTGGGTGACGCTTTCGGCGACGCTTGTCGGCTTCGCGATCGGCGCGCTTCTCGGCATCGGGCTCGCCATTGCGATCATCCATTCGCGCGTTCTGCAAAAGAGCCTGATGCCCTGGATCATCGCCTCGCAGACGATCCCGATCCTCGCGATTGCGCCGATCATCATCGTGGCGCTCGGCTCAGTGGGGCTGACCGGATTGATCCCGAAATCGGTGATCTCGGCCTATCTCTCGTTCTTCCCCATCACCATCGGAATGGTGAAGGGTCTCTCCTCGGCCGATGCGATGCAGCTCGACCTGATGCGCACCTACAATGCCTCCCGCCCCGTGACCTTCACGAAGTTGCGCTGGCCGGCGGCCCTGCCGTTCCTCTTCGCCTCGCTGAAGGTGTCGATCTCGATCAGCCTTGTCGGGGCCATCGTGGGTGAATTGCCCACCGGCGCGCAGGCGGGCCTTGGTGCGCGCCTCCTCTCGGGCAGCTATTACGGCCAGACGGTGCAGATCTGGTCGGCGCTCTTCATGGCGGCCATTCTCGCCGCCCTGCTGCTGGCACTGGCAAGCCTCGCCGAGCGCCTCACCCTCAAGGCGATGGGAGGCCGAGCATGAACAAGGCATCCGGCGCTTCGTCTCGCATCCTGCTGCCCGGCCTCGCCGGCATGGGCGCGGCCTTCCTCGCGATGGTGCTGGCGCATGGCACCGGTGGCATTCTGCTCTGGCTCGCAGCGCTCACGGCATGGCTGCTGCTCTGGCTCGCGAACCAGCATTGGAGCGCCGTGCCGGAACGCGCGCCGACCGTGCTCGCGCGCGCCGCGAGCATCGGCATTCCCTTCCTGTTCGGCTTCACGCTGCTCTTCCTGTGGGAGGTGATCTGCGTCGGCCTGAAGGTCCCCACCGTGCTCCTGCCGCCGCCCTCGATGATCGGCGCGCGGATCGCGGGCTCGCTCCCCACCCTCGGCGCGGATTTCGTGCAGACCGTGATCCGCGCGGTCATCCCCGGCTGGATCATGGGCTCGCTCGCGGGCTTCCTGATCGCGCTGCTCTGCGACCGCTTCGGCTTCCTCAAGCGAGGGCTGATGCCGATCGGGAATTTCGTCTCGGCTTTGCCCATCATCGGAATCGCACCCATCCTCGTGATGTGGTTCGGGTTCGACTGGCAATCGAAGGCGGCGGTGGTGGTCGTGATGACCTTCTTCCCCATGCTGGTGAATACAATGGCGGGGCTTGCTTCGGCCGGGCATCTCGAAAGGGCTCTCATGCGCAGCTATGGCGCGAGCTGGTCGCGCACGCTGCTGGCCTTGCGACTGCCTGCCGCCATGCCTTTCATCTTCAATGCGCTGAAGATCAATGCGACGCTGGCGATGATCGGCGCGATCGTGGCCGAGTTTTTCGGCACGCCGATCGTGGGGATGGGCTTCCGGATCTCGACCGAGGTCGGCCGCATGGCGGTCGACATGGTCTGGGCGACGATCGCGATTGCGGCCATCGCGGGTTCGTCCTTTTATGCCTTGCTGGTTCTTGCCGAGCGGAGGGTGACCTTCTGGCACCCCTCCAACCGGCAGAAATAGGAAAAACGGTTCACACCTCGCGCGCCACTCCGGACGCGGGGCCAAAAGGGGAGAGCGGAAATGAGAAAGAGTTTCATTGTCGGAGCGGCCCTGATGTTGGGTGCGCTCCTTCCTGCCAGCGCGCAGGAGCGGGTGACCATCCAGCTGAAATGGGTCACCCAGGCCCAGTTCGCGGGCTATTATGTCGCGAAGGACAAGGGGTTCTTCAAGGCGGAAGGCCTTGATGTCACGATCAGGCCGGGCGGCCCGGATATCGCGCCGCCGCAGGTGATCGCGGGTGGCGGTGCCGATGTCATCGTCGAGTGGATGCCGGCGGCACTCGCCGCGCGCGAGAAAGGCGTTGCGCTGGTCAACATCGCCCAGCCCTTCAAGCGCTCGGGCATGATGCTCACCTGCCGCAAGGATTCGGGTGTGGCGACCCCGGCCGATTTCAAGGACAAGACTTTGGGCGTCTGGTTCTTCGGCAACGAATATCCGTTCATGGCCTGGATGGCGAAGCTCGGGCTGAAGACCGATGGCTCGCCCGGCGGCGTGAAGGTCATCAAGCAGGGCTTCAACGTTGATCCGCTGATCCAGAAGCAGGCGGCCTGCGTCTCGACCATGACCTATAATGAATACTGGCAGGTGATCGATGCCGGCCTGAAGCCGGAAGACCTCGTGGTCTTCAACTACACCGACCAGGGCGTCTCCACGATGGAAGATGGCCTCTATGTGCTGGAGCAGCGCCTGTCCGATCCGGCCTTCGTGGCCCGCATGGCCAAGTTCGTGCGCGCCGCGATGAAGGGCTGGGATTATGCCCGCGCCAACCCGGACGAGGCCGCGAAGATCGTGCTCGAGAACGACACGACCGGCGCGCAGAAGGAACACCACCAGAAGCGCATGATGGGCGAGATCAACAAGCTCACTGCCGGTTCGAACGGCAAGCTCGACCCCGCCGATTACGAGCGCACGGTCGCGACCCTGCTCGGCGCGGGCGGCGAGGCTCCGGTCATCTCGAAGAAGCCCGTCGGCGCCTGGACGCATGCGGTGATCGACGCCGCGCTGAAGTAAGCCGGCTTTCCAGCCGAACGGGCCATGGCGGGCTTCCCCGCCATGCTCCATCGAACGACGACCAGAGGATGCGCGAAGCATCCTCCCAAGGATTTCCCGGGAGAGAACCATGGCCATGCTCATTCGCGGCGGCACCGTCATCAACCACGACCATTCGAGGCGCGCCGATGTCCTGATCGATGCCGGGAAGATCATCGCGGTCGGCGAGAATCTGGCGAGGCCGCGCGGCGCCGAGATCATCGATGCCGGCGGCTGCGATATCCTGCCGGGCGGGATCGATCCGCACACGCATATGGAGCTGATGTTCATGGGCTCCGTCTCGGCGGATGATTTCGAATGGGGCACCAAGGCCGCGCTTTCCGGTGGCACGACAATGATCGTCGATTTCTGTATCCCCGCGCCGGGGGAGAGCATGCTGAAAGCCTATCAGGCCTGGCGCCACAAGAGCGAGAAGGCGGCCTGCGACTATTCCTTCCACATGGCCGTGACGAGCTGGACACGCCAAGTCTTCGACGAGATGGACACGGTGGTGAACACCTACGGCATCAACACCTTCAAGCACTTCATGGCCTACAAGGGCGCGCTGATGGTGAATGACGACGAGCTCTACAACTCGTTCAGCCGCTGCGCCGCGCTCGGCGCTCTGCCGATGGTGCATGCCGAGAACGGCGATGTGGTCTTCCGCCTGCAGGAAATGCTGATGGCGAAGGGGGCCACGGGGCCCGAAAGCCACGCCTATTCGCGCCCGCCCGAAGTGGAGGGCGAAGCCACCAACCGCGCGATCATGATTGCCGACATGGCCGGCGCGCAGCTTTATGTGGTGCACACCTCCTGCCGGGAATCGCATGAGGCGATCGCCCGCGCCCGTGCGGCCGGCAAGCGTGTTTATGGCGAGCCGCTCATCCAGCATCTCGTGCTCGACGAAGAGGAATACCGCAACAAGGACTGGGATTACGCCGCCCGCCGCGTGATGTCGCCGCCCTTCCGGCCGAAGAAGCACCAGGATTCGCTTTGGGCCGGGTTGCAGGCGGGTTCGCTGCAGGTGGTCGCAACCGACCATTGCTCCTTCACAACCGAGCAGAAGCGCATCGGGCGCAAGGATTTCAGGATGATCCCCAATGGAACGGGCGGCCTCGAGGATCGCATGCCGGTGCTCTGGACCGCGGGCGTTGGCACCGGCCGGCTCACCAAGGAGGAGTTCGTGGCTGTCACCTCGGCCAATATCGCGCGCATCCTGAACATCTATCCGCGCAAGGGTGCGGTGGCGGCGGGGTCGGATGCGGATCTGGTGATCTGGGATCCGG
>JADCCH010000217.1 GCA_020252865.1 Methylobacterium sp. | reverse complement strand
TCACGGCCGCCGTATCGCGATTATAGGCCGCGAGGCGGGTCTTGAAGACCTCGGGGTCGTCATCCTTCCGCACCGGCTGGCCGGCCGCCCGGGCATCCGCTGCGCGCTTCACGATGCGATCCACGAGCCGGTTCTGGTCGACCTGGAGCTCGATGACGGCATTGAGCTTCAGGCCTTCATGGGCGAGCAGCGCCTCCAGCGCCTCCGCCTGCGCGACCGTGCGCGGAAAACCGTCAAGGATGAAGCCCTTCTTCGCATCGGGCTCCCGGATGCGGTCGCGGATGATCCCGATCACGATTTCATCCGACACGAGCCCGCCGGATTCCATCACCGCCCTGGCCTGAAGACCGACCGGCGTTCCCGCCGCCACAGCGGCGCGCAGCATGTCGCCGGTGGAGAGCTGGACGATGCCGTGCTTCTCGACCAGCCGTATTGCCTGTGTGCCCTTCCCCGCGCCGGGAGGTCCCAGCAGAATCAGTCTCATCAGCGTTTCGCTCCCCGCAGCTTGGCCTTCTTCACGAGGCCCTCATACTGGTGCGCCAGCAAGTAGCCGTGCACCTGCGCCACCGTGTCCATGGTCACCGAAACCACGATGAGAATGGAGGTGCCCCCGAAATAGAACGGAAGCGCGGCAGCCGAAATGAGAAATTCGGGCAAGAGGCATACCACCGTCAAGTAGATCGCGCCGATGACGGTGATGCGGGAGAGGACATTGTCGATATAGCTCGCGGTTTTCTCGCCTGGACGGATGCCGGGGATGAAGCCACCATGCTTCTTGAGGTTGTCGGCCGTCTCGGTCGGATTGAACACGATGGCCGTGTAGAAGAAGGCAAAGAAGATGATCAGCGCCGCGTAGAGCACCATGTAGAGCGGCCGGCCATGGCCGAGATAGGTGTTCATGGTCTGCAGCCATTCCGGCCCGCCGGCCTGCGCGAAGCTCGCGATGGTCGTCGGCATGAGCAGCAGTGAGGAGGCGAAAATCGGCGGGATCACGCCGGCGGTATTCAGTTTCAGCGGCAGGAACGAGGTCTGGCCCTCGAAGACGCGATTGCCCATCTGCCGCTTGGGATAGTTGATCAGGAGGCGGCGCTGGGCACGCTCGAAGAACACGATGCCGAAGATCACAGCCACGACCATCACGATCACACCGAGGATGATGCCCGTCGAGAGCGCGCCCTGACGGCCGAGTTCCAGCGTGCCGGCAATGGCGGAGGGAAGTTCTGCCACGATACCCGCGAAGATGATCAGCGAAGTGCCATTGCCGATGCCGCGGCTGGTGATCTGCTCGCCGAGCCACATCAGGAACAACGTGCCGCCCGTCAGCGTAATAACGGTCGAAAGGATGAAGAACGGACCCGGATTGAGCACCACGCCGCCCGAGCTCTGGAGGCCCACGGCAATGCCCCAGGCCTGGAAGAGGGCCAGAACCAGCGTCAGGTAGCGCGTATACTGGTTCAATTGGCGGCGGCCGGCCTCGCCTTCCTTCTTCAGCGCCTCCAGCGTCGGCGATACGGTCGTCATCAGCTGGATGATGATCGAGGCCGAGATATAGGGCATGATGTTCAGCGCAAAGATCGCCAGACGCCCCACCGCGCCGCCGGAGAACATGTTGAAGAGGCCGAGAACGCCCGCCTGCTGCTGCTTGAAGATGTCAGCCAGCGATTCCGGGTTGATGCCCGGCAGTGGGATATAGGTGCCGAGACGATAGACCAGCAGCGCGCCAAGCGTGAACCAGATGCGCTTCTTCAGCTCTTCCGCCTTTGCAAGAGCGCCGAAATTCAAGTTTGCTGCCAGCTGTTCTGCCGCCGATGCCATGTGGCCCTGCCCTGTCCCTCGCCGGAACCGGTGATCCATGGGCCGTCAGGGCCAAGGGATGCCGATGCCGAAAGCTGCGGCGCCGCCCCTGCCCGTGCCGTCGGCACGTCTCCCGGGCCGAAGCGCCGCGGAAAGACGGGGGGCACCCCTGTCGTGATGGTCGAGATAGGAACGGCGCCGGTATCTTGCCACCGGCGCCTTCCGTGATTTGTTAAGCTGTGGCTTCCTCGACCGGCGCGAGGAGCTTCACCGAGCCGCCGGCCTTCTCGATCGCGGCAACCGCGCTCCTGGAAGCACGGAACACCTCGAAGGCGAGCTTCGCCTTGAGTTCCCCCACGCCGAGGATCTTCACGCCGTCCCGCGCGCGGGAGCAGATGCCCGCCGCCACGAGCGCGTCGATGGTGACGACGGCCCCGGGGTCCAGCTTCGCGGCATCCACAGCCTGCTGGATACGGCCAATATTCACCTCGTTGAGGTCGAGCGCGCCATGGTTGTTGAAGCCACGCTTCGGCAGGCGACGATGCAGCGGCATCTGGCCGCCTTCGAAGCCCTTCACGGCCACACCGGTGCGAGCCTTCTGGCCCTTCACGCCGCGCCCGCCGGTCTTGCCCTTGCCGGAGCCGATCCCGCGGCCCACTCGCATGCGGTCCTTGGTTGCGCCGGGATTGTCACGGAGGTCGTTGAGTTTCATCGCCCCCTCCTTACTGCTCGATGATGCGCACGAGATGCGCGACCTTCGCGACCATGCCCCGGGTGGAGGGGGTGTCGGGAAGCGTCGAGCGGCGGCCGATCTTGTTGAGCTTCAGGCCGATCAGCGTCGCGCGCTGGTCGCCGGGGCGACGCGCGGGGCTGCCATACTGCTCAACCGTGATGGTCTTATGAGCTTTCGCCATGGTGCCCTCCCTTACGCCTCGGCCGCCTCGGCGCCGTCGATCTGGCGACGAGCCTGCAGCACCGAGACCTTGAGGCCACGACGCGCCGCGACCGAACGCGGGCTGTCCTCGGATTTCAGGGCATCAAAGGTGGCGCGAACCATGTTGTAGGGGTTCGACGAACCCAGCGACTTCGCGACGACATCGCTCATGCCGAGGCATTCGAGGATCGCGCGCATCGGTCCGCCCGCGATGATGCCGGTGCCCGGAGGCGCCGAACGCAGGAGAACCTTGCCCGCACCATGATGGCCGCGCACGTCGTGGTGCAGAGTGCGGCCATCGCGCAGTGAAACGCGGAGCAGGCCACGCTTGGCGCTTTCGGTCGCCTTGCGGATCGCCTCCGGCACTTCACGCGCCTTGCCATGGCCGAAACCGACCCGGCCCTTCTGGTCGCCGACGACCACCAGGGCGGCAAACGCCATACGGCGGCCACCCTTCACGGTCTTCGCGACGCGGTTGATATGAACGAGGCGATCAACGAACTCGTTGTCGCGCTCCTCGCGCTCGCCTTCGCGCTCGCGTCGACGACCGCCCTCGCGGGACCGGCCACCGCCGCCTTCACGTTCTGCTGCCATTTCTCTTCTTCCTCACTTGCGCGGAAAATCTCTTGCCTTCCGCTCGCTTGGGGGTGAAGCCCTCGGGGGTGAAGCCTAGGGGATCACCCGCACGACCATACCGCATTCGGTATGAAACACGGATCGATCGTGTCTTCCTGTATTCCCGTGCCGCTTCCCGGAGGAAGCGGGTTCCACTTTTAGGCGGCACAGTCGCGATGACGGACGGATTGCTCCGCCCGTCCCGATCGCTGTGCTAAAGCCTGTTACGGCTCAGAAATCAAGTCCGCCTTCACGGGCTCCCTCGGCCAGGGCCTTCACGCGGCCGTGGTAGAGATACGAGCCGCGGTCGAACACGACCTGGGTGACGCCGGCCTTCTTGGCGCGCTCGGCGACAAGCTTGCCGATCGCCTTCGCGGCTTCCATGTCCGCGCCGGTTTTCAGCGAGCCGCGAAGGTCCTTCTCGACCGTCGAGGCCGAGACGATCGTCACGCCCTTCGCGTCATCGATGACCTGCGCATAGATCTGCTTGGACGAGCGGAAGACAGAAAGGCGCGGGCGGCCATTGGCCGCCGCACGCACCTGCCGGCGAATGCGCGCCTTGCGCCGTTCAATCGGGGAAAGTTGTGCCATGAGACTGCCCTCGCCTTACTTCTTCTTGCCTTCCTTGCGGAAGATGAACTCGCCCTCGTACTTGACGCCCTTGCCCTTGTAGGGTTCAGGGCCGCGATAGGCTCGGATCTCCGCGGCGACCTGGCCGACCTGCTGGCGATCGATGCCCGAAATGACGATTTCCGTCGGCTTCGGGGTGACGACCGTGATGCCAGCCGGCACCGAATAGATCACTTCGTGGCTGTAACCGAGCGAGAGGTTCAGGGCCTTGCCCGCAGCGGCGGCCTTGTAGCCGACGCCGTTGATCTCGAGTTTCTTCTCGAAGCCCTTCGATACACCTGTCACGATGTTGTTGATGCTCGCGCGGCTGGTGCCCCACATCGCACGGGCCTTTCGGGTTTCCGTGCGCGGGTTCACCGAGATCTGATTGCCCTCGAGTGTAACGGCCACATCATCGGGAACGAGGAACGACAACTCGCCCTTCGGACCCTTGACGCTGACCTTCTGGCCCTCGACGCGCGGGGTGACCCCCGACGGGACGTCAACAGGCTTCTTGCCGACTTTCGACATGATCCCTTCCTCCGTCCTCAGAAGACCGTGCAGAGCACTTCGCCGCCGACATTGCGATCACGGGCCTCATGGTCCGCCATCACGCCTGAGGGGGTCGAAATGATCGTGATGCCGAGGCCATTCGCCACGCGCGGCATGGAGCCGACGGAGGAATAGACGCGGCGGCCAGGCTTCGAGACGCGCTTGATCTCGCGGATCGCAGGCTGACCTTCAAAATACTTCAACTCGATGTCGAACTCGACACGGCCATTCTCGAATTTCGTTTCCGAATAGCCACGGATGTAGCCTTCGCTCTTCAGCACGTCGAGCAAGCGGGCCCGCAGCTTCGAGCCCGGCGTCGAAACGCGGGTCTTGCGGCGCATCTGCGCGTTGCGGATGCGGGCGATCAGGTCGCCGATGGGATCGTTCATCATCATGATCGTCCCTCCTTACCAGCTCGATTTCACAAGGCCGGGGATGAGGCCACGGTTGCCGAGTTCGCGGAGCGCGATACGGCTGACCTTGAACTTGCGATAATTGGCACGCGACCGGCCCGAAACCTCGCAGCGGAGGCGGAAGCGGTTCTCGGCCGAATTGCGCGGCATCTGCGCGAACTTAAGGGTCGCGGCAAAGCGCTCCTCAATCGACAGATCCTTGTTCATCACGACGGCCTTGAGCGCCGCGCGCTTGCCGGCATGCTGCTTGGCAAGCTTCTGACGACGCTTATTCTTTTCGATCATGCCCTTTTTGGCCATGTCTTGGACTCCTGGTCTCCGCGTTTAAGTTGAGGGTCACAAAGCCGACCGGAAAACCGCGAACACTTTTCCTGGCTTTGTTCCCGGGCTTACTGCCGGAAAGGGAAGTTGAACAACTTGAGGAGCGCGCGGGCTTCCTCATCCGTCTTTGCCGTGGTGCAGACGATCACGTCCATGCCCCAGATCTGATCAACCTTGTCGTAGTTGATCTCCGGGAAAACAATGTGCTCCTTGATGCCCATGGCGTAGTTGCCACGGCCGTCGAACGACTTGGCGTTCAGGCCGCGGAAGTCGCGGACGCGCGGCAGCGCGACCGTA
This sequence comes from Methylobacterium sp., assembly GCA_020252865.1. Classification (GTDB taxonomy): domain Bacteria; phylum Pseudomonadota; class Alphaproteobacteria; order Rhizobiales; family Beijerinckiaceae; genus Rhabdaerophilum. The sequence goes on along the minus strand of JADCCH010000217.1, from coordinate 4,079 downwards.
ATCAGTCGATCGAGAAACTCGTACATCGTGTTCGAGCGCAGCGTGACCTTCGCGCCGATCGGCATGTTCTCGCGCACCTTGAACTGCGCGATTGCCTTGCGGGCACGAGTCACGACCGGCTTCTGGCCGGAGATGAGCGCGAGATCGGCCGCAGCCACGCTCGCCTTCTTGGAATCAGCCGTCGATTCGCCAATGCCCATGTTCAGGACGATCTTGGTAATCCTGGGAACTTCCATCGCGTTCTTGTAGCCGAACTGCTCACGCATGCTGGCCACGATCACGTCACGGTAATGCGCCTTGAGGCGCGGTTCGTATTTCGCCGTATCAAGCATCGATCTGCTCCCCGGAGCGCTTCGCGACGCGGACCTTGCGGCCATCCTCGAGCACCTTGAAGCCAACGCGGGTTGGCTTGCCATCCTTCGGATCGGCCACTGCCAGGTTCGAGAGGCTCACGGCCGCTTCCTTGGTGATGATGCCGCCCTGCTGGTTCTGGGTCTGACGCTGATGGCGCTTCACCAGGGCGACGCCGCGCACAACAGCACGGCCCTCGGTCGGACGCACTTCGAGCACTTCGCCCGACTTGCCCTTGTCACGGCCGGTGATGACGACGACCTTGTCGCCCTTCCTGATCTTCGCAGCCATCACAGCACCTCTGGGGCGAGCGAGATGATCTTCATGTGGTTCCGGGCGCGCAGCTCGCGCGGCACCGGCCCGAAGATGCGGGTGCCGATCGGCTCCTTGTCCTTGTTGACCAGCACGGCCGCATTGCGGTCGAACCGGATCACGGAACCATCCGCACGGCGGATGTCCTTGGCGGTGCGCACGACGATCGCCTTCATGACGTCGCCCTTCTTCACACGGCCCTTGGGAATCGCCTCCTTCACGGAGACGACAATGATGTCGCCCACGCCGGCATATTTGCGCTTGGAACCGCCGAGCACCTTGATGCACATGACGCGGCGCGCGCCGGAATTATCGGCAACGTCGAGATTGGTTTGCATCTGGATCATGGGATGATCCTTCCTTTCATTCAGATCGGTTTCCGGGTTTCCCCGGACTACGCCTGAGGGCCCTGCCCTCGCCCCTCAGGGCTTGTTCAGGAGGCCTTCTCCTTGCCGAGCACCACCCAGCGCTTCAACTTGGAAATCGGGGCCGCCTCCTGGATGAAAACCTCGTCGCCGACCTTGCAGGCATTCGCCTCGTCATGCGCGTGGTAGTTCTTCGAGCGGCGGACGGTCTTCTTGAAGAGCGGATGGGTGAAGCGACGCTCCACCTTCACCACCACCGTCTTGTTCTGGACATCGCTGACAACGACGCCCTGCAGAATGCGCTTCGGCATCTTTCTCTCCTCAGCCCTTCGCCGCGGCGATCAGCTTGCTGCGCTGGATCGTCTTGATCCGCGCGATATCACGCCGAACCTCGCGGACACGGCCAACATTCTCGAGCTGGCCGGTCGCGCGCTGGAAGCGCAGGTTGAACTGCTCCTTCTTCAGCCGCAGGATCTCGTCCTGGAGCTGATCCGCAGACATGACGCGGAGATCGGAGACGCGCTGGGACGTTTTCATCGCCACCACCCTCACTCGACAATGCGCTGCACGAACCGCGTGCGAACGGGAAGCTTCGCGGCGGCAAGGTCGAGCGCCTCACGGGCGAGTTCGGCATCCACACCGCCGATCTCGAACATGATGCGGCCCGGTGCCACGCGCGCAGCCCAGAATTCGGGCGCGCCCTTGCCGGAGCCCATACGGACTTCGGCAGGCTTGGACGAAACCGGCAGGTCCGGGAAAACCCGTATCCACACGCGACCGGCGCGCTTCATGTGGCGCGTCATGGCGCGGCGCGCCGCCTCGATCTGCCGGGCGGTGATCCGCTCCGGCTCCATCGCCTTGAGGCCGAACTCACCAAAGGCAAGTTCAAACCCGCCCTTGGAAGCGCCCTTGATGCGGCCCTTGAAGGCCTTGCGGAATTTGGTCTTTTTCGGTTGAAGCATGACCTGGCCCTCACGCCGCTTCCGGCGAGCGGCGGCCCTGCGAGCGCTGATCGTCCCCGGCGCGCTTGTCCTGCGCCATCGGATCATGCTCGAGGATCTCGCCCTTGAAGATCCACACCTTCACACCGCACGTGCCATAGGCCGTATGCGCCGTGGAGATGCCGTAATCAATATCCGCGCGCAGCGTATGCAGCGGCACACGCCCCTCGCGATACCACTCGACGCGCGCGATTTCCGCACCACCGAGACGGCCCGAGCAGGTGATCTTGATGCCTTCCGCGCCCAGGCGCATCGCCGACTGCACCGCGCGCTTCATGGCACGACGGAAGGCCACGCGGCGCTCGAGTTGCTGCGAAATCGAATCCGCCACCAGTGTGGCATCGAGTTCCGGCTTGCGGACTTCGACGATGTTGAGCGCCACTTCGCTCTTGGTCATCGCCGCAACCTGCTTGCGCAGCTTGTCGATATCCGCACCCTTCTTGCCGATCACCACGCCCGGACGAGCCGAGTAGATGGTGACGCGGGCCTTCTTGTGCGGACGCTCGACAATGATCTTCGAGACCGCAGCCTGCTTCAGATCCTTCATGAGCTGCTCGCGAATCTTGAAATCCTCATGCAGCATGCCGGAATAATCCGCCGAGTTGGCGTACCAGCGGCTGTCCCAGGTCCGGTTGATGCCGAGCCGCAGGCCGATCGGATTGACCTTCTGTCCCATGGCTTACTCCTGATCCTGCTTCTGGCTCACGACGATCGTGATGTTCGCGAACGGCTTGGTCACCCGCCCCGTGCGGCCGCGGCCGTGGAATTGAATGCGTTTCATGACGATCGACTTGCCGACATAGGCCTGGCTCACCACCAGGTCGTCGATGTCGAGATCATGGTTGTTCTCGGCATTCGCGATCGCGCTCTCGAGGCACTTCTTCACGTCCTGCGAGATGCGCTTGCGCGAAAACTCGAGATCGGCAAGAGCGGTCGAAACCTTCTTTCCACGAATGAGTTGAGCGACGAGGTTGAGCTTCCGCGGAGAGACACGCAGGTTGCGCGCCACCGCCTTGGCCTCGGTATCGGCCTCGCGCCGGATATTGGCTACCTGGCCCATCTTACTTCCTCTTCGCCTTCTTGTCGGCCGCGTGACCATAGAAGGTGCGCGTCGGCGAGAACTCGCCGAATTTCATGCCCACCATCTCTTCAGTCACCAGCACGGGAACGTGCTTCTGGCCGTTATAGACCCCGAAGGTCAAGCCCACGAATTGCGGAAGGATCGTGGAGCGGCGGCTCCAGATCTTGATCACGTCGTTGCGGCTCGAGGCCCGCGAGGCCTCTGCCTTCTTCAGAAGGTATCCGTCGACAAACGGACCTTTCCAAACGGAACGCGGCATCAGGCCTCTCCTTACTTCTTGCGATCGTGCCGCGAGGACACGATGAAGCGATCCGTGCGCTTGTTGGCGCGCGTCTTCTTGCCCTTGGTCGGCTTGCCCCACGGGGTCACCGGATGGCGACCACCGGAGGTACGGCCCTCACCACCACCATGCGGATGGTCGATCGGGTTCATGGCCACGCCGCGGTTGTGCGGGCGGAAACCCAGCCAGCGATTGCGACCGGCCTTGCCGAGCGAGATGTTCATGTGGTCCGGGTTCGACACCGCACCGATCGTGGCGAAGCAGGCGCCGTTCACGAGGCGCTGTTCGCCCGAATTCAGGCGAATGATGACATAGCCCTGGTCGCGACCGACGATCTGCGCATAGGTGCCGGCCGAACGCGCGAGCTGGCCGCCCTTGCCGATCTTGGTCTCGATGTTGTGCACGATGGTGCCGACCGGAATGGCCGAGACCGGAAGCGCGTTACCCGGCTTGATATCCGCGGTGTCGCTGGCCAAAACCTCATCACCGACCGCGAGGCGCTGCGGCGCGAGGATGTAGCTCAGGGTCTCGTCCGCATAGCGGATGAGCGCGATGAAGGCCGTCCGGTTCGGATCATATTCCAGGCGCTCGACCTTCGCGGCCATGCCAAGCTTGCCCCGCCGGTTGAAATCCACCAGCCGGTAGGCCTTCTTGTGGCCACCGCCCCGGAAGCGCACGGTGACGCGACC
>JADCCH010000216.1 GCA_020252865.1 Methylobacterium sp. | reverse complement strand
GGTGCTGGAACAGTTCTGCAAGGCTTTCTTCGAGGTACCGCATGTGAAGATGCGCTTCCGCCCCTCGTTCTTCCCCTTCACCGAGCCCTCGATGGAGGTCGATATCCAGTGCTCGCGCCGGGGGGGTGAAATCCGCTTCGGCGAGGGCGAGGATTGGCTCGAAATCCTGGGCTGCGGCATGGTGCATCCCCATGTGCTCCGGAATTGCGGGCTCGATCCCGATGCCGTGCAGGGCTATGCCTGGGGCATGGGCATCGACCGCATCGCCATGCTGAAATACGGCATGCCGGATCTGCGCCCGTTCTTCGAGGCGGATATCCGCTGGCTGAAGCATTACGGCTTCCGCCCGCTCGATTTGCCGAGTTTGGCGGGAGGCCTGTCGGTCTGATCGCGCCAGCGCGACACGCCCTTCTCTACCGCCCGCCTCGCGCGGGCAGTTGACTTCGGGCGCGGATTTTCCCACCCTCCCCACATTCCGAGGGGTGTCGCAACCGGCGACTGAGATCAGGGAATGGACCTGAGCACCCTTTGAACCTGATCCGGGTCATGCCGGCGAAGGGACGGGACAATGCTCGCGGGGGCTATTCTCCGCTCATCCTGAAACCCCCGCCGCATCACCCATCCGCGAAACCGCGCATGGAGTGCTGCACGATGGTCAAGCTGATTTCCCCCGAGGGCCACCCGGCGGTGAAAAGCCGCGACCATGCGCCGAGATGCGCGACGATCGTCAAGCTCTATGTCGAGAAGGTGCGATGACGCCCTTTCCGCTTGAGGAGGCGCGGCGCCTGGCCCGCGCCTTGGCCGTGCGGCGGCCGCGCATCCATGTGCTCACCAATCCGGTGGCGCAGGCGACGAGTGCGCATGCGCTCGTGGTGCTCGGGGCCGAGCCGTCGATGTCCGCGCATCCCCGCGACATCCTCGCCCTGGCGCGCGGCGCGGATGCCCTCCTCGTCAATCTCGGCATGCTCGAACCCGCGCGCGAGGCGGCGATCGAGGCGCTTCTCGCGGAGGGCGCGGCCTTGGCGACGCCCGTCGTGCTCGATCCCGTGATGGCCGATCGCGTGCCGTTCCGTCGTGAACTGGCGGAACGGTTTTCGTCTTTCCCGCGGCTCCTCGTGAAGGGGAATGCGGGAGAGATGGCCGCCTTGCGCGGCGCTTTTCCGGCCGGGACGGTTCTCGTCACCACCGGCAAGGCCGATCATATCGAGGGCAGCGCCGCCTGCGAGATCGCGGGCGGCCACCCGCTCATGGCGCGGTTCTCGGGCTCGGGTTGCCTTGCGGGCGCGGTGATCGCGGCTTTCGCGAGCGTCGAGCCTGAGCCGGCGCGCGCCGCGGCCGCCGCGCTGACAGCCTTGCGACACGCCGCAGCCGAGGCCGGCGCGGCCGCGCAGGGCCCCGGCACCTTCGTGCCGCTTTTTCTCGATTCCCTCGCCCGCTTCCCGGAAGGATGACATGGCTCCGGACATCACCCTCTATGGCATCGTGGACCCGCAGATCGCGAGGGGTCGCAGCCTCGCGCGCCTCGCGCGTGCGGCGGCCGATGGCGGCACGACGATCATCCAGTATCGCGCGAAGGAGGCGGTTACCCGCGCGATGATCGCGGAAGCGCGGGGCATCGTCGCAGCGCTTTCGGGCACGAATGTGCCGCTGCTCATCAATGATCGCGTGGATGTCGCCCTCGCCAGCGGCGCGCAGGGCGTGCATCTCGGGCGCGAGGATATGCATCCGGCGGATGCCCGCGCGCTTCTGGGGTCCAATTCCATCATCGGTGCCACCGTGAAGAACCGCGATGATCTGCTGGCCCTGCGCGGCCAGCCCGTCGATTATATCTGTATCGGCGGCGTTTTCGCGACAAGCCACAAGGACAACCCCGATCCGCCCCTGGGAATCCCTGGTTTCCGGGCCCTGCGCGCCGAGGCGCGGGAATGGCTCGGCCATATCCCGGTTGGCGCCATCGCGGGCATCACGGTCGAGAATGCGGGCGCGCTGACGGAAGCGGGCGCGGATGGCGTCGCGGTGATCGGCTCGCTTTTCGCGGGCGAGGATCCGTGCGGGGCGGCGAAAGCCTTCTTGCCCGTTCTGAGGAGGGCGGCATGATCCCCGTCGCGCTCACGATTGCGGGCTCGGATTCCGGCGGCGGCGCCGGCATTCAGGCGGATCTGAAAACCTTCTCCGCCCTTGGCGTGTTCGGCACCAGCGCGCTCACGGCCCTCACGGCGCAGAACACGCTGGGCGTTTCCGCCGTGCACGCTCCGCCGCCGGATTTCGTGGCGGCGCAGATCGAGGCCGTGCTCACGGATTTCCATGTCGGTGCGGCGAAGACCGGCATGCTCCATTCCGCCGAGATCATCACGGCCGTGGCGGAGGCCCTGGCCGAGTCGCCCCATCTCCCGCTCGTTGTCGATCCCGTGATGATCGCGACCTCCGGGGATCCCCTCATCCGGCCAGAGGCCGTCATGGTGATGGTGAAAAAGCTCTTCCCGCGCGCTGCTCTCGTCACGCCCAATCTCGCGGAGGCGGCCGCGCTCACCGGCGAGCGCATCGCGCAGGATCTCGACGCCATGCAGCGGCAGGGGGAGGCGATCCGCGCCATGGGCGCCCGCGCCGTGCTGATGAAGGGCGGACATTCGGAGGGGCCGGAGGCGACGGACCTGCTGGTGAGCGATGAAGGCTCGCGCCTCTTCTGCGCGCCGCGCGTGGAAACCCGCCACACCCACGGCACGGGCTGCACATTGTCCGCGGCCATTGCGGCCGGCCTCGCCAAGGGCCAGACGATGGAACAGGCGATCGGCGAAGCCAAGACCTATCTCACCGCCGCGCTGGTCGCGGGGAAGAGCCTCGGCCTCGGGCACGGCAACGGGCCGGTCCATCATTTTCATGCCCTCCGGGCGCGCTGATTGCTGGAGGAAACCATGGCCGTCACCCGCCGCCTTGCGCTAGCCGGAGCCGCGAGCCTTGCAGCCCCGGCGATTGTGCGCGCCGATGCGCCGCGCCGCTGGCGCATGGTCACGAGCTGGGGGAAGAATCTCGTCGGGCCGGGTGTCACGGCCGCCCGGCTCGCGAGGCGCATCACCGCCATGAGCAGCGGCACCCTGGAGGTGCAGCTCTTCGCGGCCGGCGAGATCGTTCCGGCGCTGCACGTGCTCGATGCTGTCTCCACCGGCACGGTGGAGATGGGCCACACCGCCGCCTTGTTCTGGCAGGGGAAGATGCCGGCGGCCTCGCTCTTCACCACCATGCCCTTCGGCCTTTCGCCCGTGGCGCATGCCGCGTGGATCGATGCGGAAGGGCAGGGGCTCTGGGATGAACTTTACGGTCAATTCAAGGTGAAGCCCTTCCTCGCCGGGAATACCGGGCCTTCAAGCGCGGGCTGGTTCCGCAAGCCCGTGCAGATGCTCGCCGATATTGCCGGCCTGCGCATCCGCGCGAGCGGCATTGGCGGCGAACTCTATCGTCGTCTGGGCGCGACGGCGGTGACGATCTCGCCCGGCGAGACCTACGCCGCGCTCGAACGCGGCACGATCGATGCGGCGGAATTCCTGGCCCCCGCGAATGATCTCGCCCTCGGCTTCAACCGCATCGCGCCGCATCTCGTCTTCCCGGGTTTCAACAAGCCGAATGGCGCGAGCGAATTGCTGATCGCGCGCCCGCTCTGGGAAGGACTGCCGGAACATCTCAAGGCCATCATCGAAGCGGCGGCCCGCATGGAGCACGATCTCGGTCTCGCGGAGGCGCATCGCCTCAATGCCGAGGCGCTCCGCACGCTGATCGAGGGCGGCACGCTGGTGCATCGCCTGCCGGAGGAGGTGCTCGCGAAGGGTGCGATTCTGGCGGAGGAAATCCTCTCCGGCCTTTCCGCGAGGGATGCGCTCACCGCGCGGATCGTCACGAGCTATCGTGGCGCACGCCATTCCACGGCCCGGGCCTGGGAGGCGCTTGTCCGCAGTTGATTACCGGTTGAAACGCACCAGACCCGCTTCCGCCACGCGATAGCCCGTGAGCGCCTCGGCGCGGCGGGTGAAATCCGGGCCGCGCATGAGGGCGAACAGCTTCTGCGGCCCCGGCTCGAAATAGGTGCGGCGACGCATGGCAAGATCGAATTTCTCCCAGGCCAGCGGGAGGAAATCGAGGCCCTGCGCCTTCGCCGCCGCGCGTGTGGCGATGCCGCAATCGACCTCGCCGGTGCGGATGGCGTAGGCGAGATCATCCCCCGTGGGGTAGACCGGCATGCCCGCCGTGAGGCGCGCGAAATCCAGCCCGGCATCGGCGAAAAGCTGCTCCGCCAGTTGTTGCGCGCCCGCTCCCGGCTGGCGCAGGCCAAGCCGCGCGTTCCCGGCGGCGAGATCCGCGAGGCTCGCGATGCTCCTGGCATTGCCCGGCGGCAGGAGAAGGCCTTGTTCACGCTCGGCGAAGGCGATCAGCACGCCATCCGTGAGCGCGCGGGAATCGCGGAGGGCAGCCACATTTGCCGCTTCCTCCGGGTTGTGGAGATGGATGGCCGCGAGGCCCACGGCATTCGCCTCGAGCTTGCGGAAACCGGAAAGCGAGCCCTCGCTGAGCAGCGCGAGCCCCGAGCCGGATTGCCGCAACGCCCATTCCAGCAGGGGATCATGGCTGCCGCCGACGATTGCGGGCGCGGCTTCGAGCACCAGCCCGACCGGCCGCGCGAGGCCGGATTCCACCCAGCGATCGAGCGCCGCGCGCGGGAAAATCCATTTGCCGGTGACCTTGGAGCAGGGCACGGCGCCTTCGGCCACGAGTTCATAGAGCTTGCGCTCCTTGATGCCGAGATAGGCCGCAGCCTGCTCTGTGCTCAGATAAATTTCCATGATTTGTCCTGCGTTTGAATGCGCATATATGCACAGATTTCGAGGCTTGAAAACGGGGCGGATCGCAGCCTATGAGGCGGTCGGCAACAAGAAGCGGTCACGCTCGCGATGGATGTCACGACAGCCTTTTCGGAAGCCCTCGGCCTGATTTTCGGCGCCGATCCCAAATTCCTGCAGATCGTGGGGTTGTCGCTGCGCGTCACGCTCACGGCTGTGTTGCTCGCGGCGATGATCGGCCTGCCGCTCGGCGCGTGGCTTGCGGTTTCCCGCTTTCCCGGCCGGAACCTGGTGATCATCTTCATCAACGGAATGATGGGCCTGCCGCCGGTGGTTGCGGGGCTGATGGTGTTCCTCCTGCTCTCGCGCTCCGGGCCGCTCGGTGCCTGGGGCCTGCTCTTCACGCCTGCCGCGATGGTCATCGCGCAGGCCCTTCTCGTGCTGCCCATCGTCATCGCGCTCACGCGCGGCACAACCGAGGAACTCTGGCGCGAATATCGCGAGCATCTCACCTCGCTCGGTGTCAACGGTTTGCGCGCCGTGCCCACTTTGCTGTGGGATGGGCGGTTCGCGCTGGCGACCGGCCTGCTCGCCGGCTTCGGCCGCGCCAGCGCGGAAGTGGGCGCGGTGCTCATCGTCGGCGGGAACATCGCGAATTACACGCGCACCATGACCACGACCATTGCGCTGGAAACCTCGAAGGGTGATCTCCCGCTCGCCCTCGGCCTCGGCATCGTGCTGATGGGGCTGACCTTTCTGATCAACGGGCTGGCCTTCGGCGCGAGCCGCATCGGCCAGAGATTCGCGGGGTGAGCATGCGCGCTCCGGCCGCCATCCTGCCGTTGCGGGTCGAGAACCTCGCTTTCGAAGCCGAGGGAAAGAGCCTGCTCGGCCCGGTGAGTTTCGAGCTCGCCCAAGGCGGGATCACCGCGATCATCGGCCCGAATGGCGCGGGGAAATCCCTGCTGTTGCGCCTTTGTCACGGGCTCATCGCGCCAGCCTCCGGCCGCGTGAACTGGGCGGTGGAGGAGGGCATGCTCGCGGGCCGCAAGCGCCACGCCATGGTGTTCCAGCGCCCGGTCATGCTCCGCCGATCCGCCCGGGCGAATCTGCAGCACGCAGCCTCGGTGACGCATGCAGGGCGGCGCGTGGAGGATGCGCTGGAACGCTTCGGCCTTGCGAGCCTTGCGGAACGTCCCGCGCGGCTCCTCTCCGGCGGCGAGCAGCAGCGCCTCGCGCTGGCCCGGGCATGGCTGCTGGAGCCTGAGGTGCTCTTCCTCGATGAGCCGACGTCCCAGCTTGATCCTGGCGCGACGCGGCAGATCGAGGCCAGCCTCGAACGCCTCGCGTCGGAGGGCGTGACCCTGCTGATGACCACGCATGATCTCGGGCAG
>JADCCH010000215.1 GCA_020252865.1 Methylobacterium sp. | reverse complement strand
AACATGGCGCTGCATGTGCGCGCCCCAGCCGGTTATCGCATGGAGGAATCGGCCGCTTTCGTGCTTCTGGGCGCGGATATCCTGCAGCTTGCGGCGCTTCTTTATTTCGCGGGCGGCGTTGCCAACCCCTTCTCCATCTTCTTCCTCGCGCCGGTGCTCATCTCGGCGATGGCGCTGCCGCCCCAGCGCACGATCGTGCTCGGCGTGCTGGCCATGGCGGCCACGACTTTCATCCTGCCTTATCACGCGCCTTTGCGCAGCTCCGGTGGGGAGATGCTGGCGGTTCCGGATTACTTCGCACCCTGGCTCTGGCTCGCCTTGCAGGCCGCAATCGTGTTCGTCGGGCTTTATGCCTGGCGCATTGCCGAGGAAGCCCGCCAGCTCGCGCAGGCACTGGCCATGACCGAGCTTGTGCTGGAGCGCGAGCAGCATATCTCCGATCTCGATGGTCTCGCGGCCGCCGCCGCCCACGAGCTCGGTACGCCGCTCTCGACCATTGCCGTGGTGGCGGGCGAGCTTCTGCATGGTTCGATCAAGGACGAGGCGCTGAAGGCCGATCTCCAGCTGATCAAGGAACAATCGGCACGCTGCCGCCAGATTCTCTCGCAGATCACGACGCTCGGTGAGCCCAATGCCGCGCCGTTCCGCACGGTAACGGTCTCCGGCCTCGTGGCGGAGGTTATCGCGCGCTATCGCGATCGTGGCGCGCCGATCACCCTGCTGTGCGCGGGGCCAGATCCCGAACCGCGCTGCCTGCGCAATCCCGGTCTGCTCTATGGCATCGGCAACCTCTTGCAGAACGCAGCGGAATTTGCCGTTTCCGCGGTGCAGATCAGCGTGCGCTGGGATGATCGCGACGTGACAGTCGAGATTTGCGACGATGGCCCGGGCATCCCCGACTTTGTGCTGGAGCGGCTGGGTGAGCCCTATCTCACCTCGCGCCCCTGGGACGAGAACAAGCCGGAAGCTGGCCCCGGCGGGGGCATGGGCCTCGGGCTCTTCATCGCGAAGGTGCTGCTGGAACGCTCCGGTGCCACGCTGAACGCAGCCAACCGGGTGGATCCGGAGACCGGTGCGACAATTCGTCTGATGTGGCCGCGCCATCTGTTCAACGAGCTCGTCCGTATCGAGGTGTCGGAATACCAGATTTCTGGACTGTCATCAGATGCTGCCGGGAGCCGCTCGGGCTTCAAGGAAGCAAAGGCGCTTTCCGGAAATCCGGAATCCAGTTAAGGCAGGATCAGAGGTTTGGTGATGGACGTTCAGACCACAACCCGGGATGACCTCCAGATGACCGCCACGGGTGGAATCCCCACCCTGTTGATTCTCGATGACGACCGCCCCTTTCTCACGCGCCTCGCCAAGGCGATGGAAACGCGCGGCTACCGCGTGACGACCGCCGCCAGCGTCGACGAGGGCCTCATCGCCATTGCCAGTTTCGCGCCGGATTACGCCATCATCGATGTGCGCCTCGGCGACGGGAACGGCCTTGATGTCGTCTCCGAGATCAAGAAGCGCCATCCTGGAACGCGGTCTCTGGTGCTCACGGGCTACGGCAACATCGCGAGCGCGGTGGCGGCCATCAAGCGTGGTGCCTTCGATTACCTCGCCAAGCCCGCCGATGCCGACGAGATCGACGCGGCGCTCCATGGCGGCATGGGTGAGAAGCCGGCCCTGCCCGGGCAGCTGATGTCGGCCGATCGCGTGCGCTGGGAGCATATCCAGCGGATCTACGAGTTGTGCGGCAGGAATGTTTCGGAGACGGCCCGCCGGCTCAACATGCACCGCCGCACGCTCCAGCGCATTCTCGCGAAGCGCGCACCGAAGTAACCGTCCAAAAAAACTTTTAGCGATCCGGCCTCAAGGCATCGGGATCGCTTGTTCCGAGCCATCTTTGCCCCGCGATCCAGCCGAGTTGCAGGATGAGGCTCTTGCGCATCGATGCGTGAATGGCACCGGGCGTCGCGCAATCCCGGACCATCTCGGCATCGAAACCATCGGCGAGGAAAAGGCCGGCCTCCTCCGGAAAGATCGCCGGCGGCACGCCCCCATGGCTCGCGAAGAAGAAGCGGTCGCAATAGGGCCGGTATTCCCGCCATTTGTGATCGGCACGGAAATCCTCGACCGAGGATTTGATCTCGATGATCCACAAATCACCCGCGCGGGAGAAGGCCATCAGATCCGCGCGCCGGCCATTGGGGAGGGCCACCTCCGGAAGGGCCATCAGCCCGCGCTGGAAGAGGTGGCGCGTGAGCCCGCGCGCGAGAACCGCCGCGAGGCCTTCGCGAGGCGTGCGGGCCGGTTCCATCAGGCGGCCAGCGCCTTTCTGTCGGCGGAAAGCAGAAGTTCCGCAGCCTTTTCCGCGATCATCAGCACGGGGAAATTGGTATTCCCGGAGGTGATCATCGGCATCACCGAGGCATCCGCGATGGTCAGACCCTCGCAGCCGATGACCGAGAGAAACACATCGACCCCCGCCATCGATTCATCCGCGAGGCCCATCCGCGCCGTGCCGAAAGAGTGGAAGATCGTGGTGCCGATCTCACCGGCGGCGCGCACGAGCTCCTCGTCGCCGTGCAGAGCGGGGCCAGGGCGGAACTTCTCCGGCTTGAAGCGCTGCAACGCCGGCTGGCCAACGATCCTCCGCACGCGGCGGAGCGAATCCACGGCCACCCGCCGGTCCTCGTCGGTCGAGAGGTAATTGGGGTCGATCTCCGGTGGGGCGAGGGGATCGGGCGAGGCGAGGCGCACCGCGCCACGGCTCGTGGGCCGAAGGTTGCAGACCGAGGCCGTCAACGCCGCAAAGGGGCCGAGTGGCTCCCCGAATTTGTCGAGTGAGAGGGGTTGCACATGAAACTGCGCATTGGCGGTGGAAAAACGCGGATCGGATTTCGCGAAAAGCCCCAGCTGCGAAGGCGCCATGGTCAGCGGCCCGCGCCGGAAGAGCACGAATTCCACGCGCGGATTGCCGATGAGGAAGAGATAGCCAACCGGAACATGGAACCAGATGTAGCAGTCGCCCCCGCCCACCTCGAGCAGCAACACGCGGTTCGCCGGGTCGGCGCTCAGGCGATTGGCGAGCAGGCCGCCCGCCGTGCCGCCGACGACGATGAAATCGAATTCGCCCGCCTGTGCTGGCGCCTGCCCGCTCATGCCAATCGGCCTCCCGCCGATCTTGTTCTGGCCGGAAGGTTAGGTCATGGCGGGAAGGGCCTCAAGGGTCGAGTTCACTCGGCGGCCGTGGCCAGCACCGGGGGTGCTGACTGGGCGACCGGCGCGGGGGACTCCGCCGGAGGCGCCTTGGCGCGCAGGTCATCCGCCTTCAGTTTCTTGCGGAACCACAGGGCATAGAGCGCCGGCAGGAACAGCAAAGTGAGGAAGGTGGCGACGAACAGCCCACCCATGATGGTGAAGGCCATCGGGCCCCAGAAGGCCGAGCCCGAGAGCGGCACCATCGCGAGGATGGCCGCGAGTGCCGTGAGCACCACGGGCCGCGCACGGCGCACGGTGGCTTCGGCGATCGCCTCGCGCAAAGGCAGGCCGCTATCGAGATCATGGTCGATCTGGTCGACCAGGATCACCGTGTTGCGCATGATCATGCCCGCGAGCGCGATGAGCCCGAGCAAGGCCACGAAGCCGAAGGGCTTGTTCGCAAGGTTCAGGGCCAGAGAGGCCCCGATCAACCCCAGCGGGGCGGTCGAGAACACGAGGAGCAGCTTCGAGAAGCTCTGAAGCTGGAACATCAGCAGCGTGAGCATCACCATGAACATGACGGGGAAGAGCTTGAAGATCGAGGCATTGGCCTTGGCCGATTCCTCGATCGCGCCACCGATCTCGAGTCGATAGCCCTGCGGCATCGCATCGCGAATGGGCTGCAGTGCCTTCCAGACCTCGTTCGTCACATCCGGGGCCTGAACACCGTCGATGATGTCCGAACGTACCGTGATCGACATGTCACGATTGCGCCGCCACAGGATCGGCTCCTCATGCTCGTAAGTGATGCGCGCGACCTGCGCGAGCGGCACCGGCACGCCGTTGCGGGCGGTGAGCGTGAAATCCGCGAGGCGCGTCGGGTCGAGCCGCTCGCCCGGCACGGCCCGCGCCACGACCTGCACGCTTTCCGTGCGATCCCGGACGGTGGTGATCGGCGCGCCGGATACGAGAGTCTGCAGGCTCTGCGCGATGGCCGTCGGGTCAAGCCCGAAGGCGCGGGCGCGATCCTGATCCACGATCAGGCGGATCGAGGGCATCATCTCGTTCCAGTCGAGATGCGGATCGAGGATCTTGCTGTTGCGCGCCATGGTCTCGCGCACCTGATAGGCGATGCGACGCACCTCGATCGGATCGGCACCCACCACGCGGAACTGCACGGGGAAGCCGACGGGCGGCCCGAAATTGAAGCGATCGACACGCACGCGGGCCGCGGCCAACGCGCCCTCTGCAATGGCCTTCTCGAGCCGGGCCTTGATGCGCTCGCGGGCCTTCACATCCTTGGTGAGAATGACGGTCTGCGCGAAGGCCTCGTTCGGCAGCACGAGGTTCAGTCCGAGCCAGAAGCGCGGCGACCCTTCTCCGATATAGGTCGTGGCATGGATGACATCCGGATCGTCCGAGAGCAATGTCTGCGCTTCCTCCGCGACTTTCTTTGTCGCGCCGATGGACGAGCCCTCCGGCAGGCGCATCTCGAGGAAGAGTTCCGGGCGCTCGGAAAGCGGGAAGAACTGCTGTTGCACGCGGCCGAACGCTACGATCGAGAGTGCGAAGATGCCGATGGTCGCGAGGATCACCTTGCCGCGATGCTCCACGCACCACGCCACCACGCGCCGCAGGCGCGAATACATCGGCGTGTCATACATCGCCGCATGGCCATGGTGCAGGATGGGGCGACCATTCTCGTCGCGCTCGACCTTCATTTCCGGCAGCAGTTTCACGCCGAGATAGGGCGTGAACACCACCGCCACGAACCAGGAGGCGACAAGCGCGAGGCCCACCACGATGAAGAGCGAGCCCGTATATTCGCCCACCGCCGAGTTCGCGAGGCCGATGGGCAGGAAGCCGGCCGCCGTCACCAGCGTGCCGGTGAGCATCGGGAAGGCGGTCGATTCCCAGGCGAAGGCCGCGGCCTTCAGCCGGTCCCACCCCTCCTCCAGCTTCACCATCATCATCTCGACCGCGATGATCGCGTCATCGACGAGCAGACCCAGCGCGATGATGAGCGCGCCGAGCGAAATGCGGTGCAGGTCGATGCCCAGAGCATCCATCAGGACAAAGACGATCGTGAGCACCAGCGGCACGGAGAGCGCGACCACCAGCCCGGTCCTCCAGCCGAGCGAGAGGAACGACACGGCGAGCACGATGAGCAACGCCTCAATGAAGGCGCGCAGGAATTCGCGCACGGAGGTGGAGACCACATGCGGCTGGTTCGCGATCTGGTCGATCTCGATCCCGATGGGGAGCTTCTCCTTGAAGGCGGCGAGCGCCTCGTCCACCGCCTGGCCGAGGATCACGATATTCGCGCCCTTGAGCATCACCACGCCCAGACCCACGGCAGGCTTGCCATTCTGGCGGATCAGAAAATCCGGCGGGTCCTTGAAGTCGCGCGTCACATGGGCAATGTCGCCGAGCCGGAAGGTGCGGCCGCCGGCCTCGATCGGAATCGCCGCCACGGCCGCTGCGCCGTCCAGCGCGCCGGAAACGCGCAGCGGGATGCGCTGCGCCGCCGTTTCGAAGGTGCCGGCGGGATTCACGGCATTCTGCCGGGCGATGGCCTCGAAGATCGCGGTGACCGGCACGCCGAGGGTTGCGAGTTTCACATGGCTGAATTCCACGAAGATTCGCTCATCCTGCGTGCCGTAGAGGTTCACCTTCACCACGTCGGGCACGCGCAGCATCTCGCGCTTGAGGTCCTCCGCGACGCTCTTGAGCTTCGCGTAATCCGCGCCGTCGCCGGTGATCATCAGCAGGATGGAATCGACATCGCCGAACTCGTCATTGACATTGGGCCCGATGATGCCCGAGGGCAGGTCGCTGCGGATGTCGTTGAGCTTCTTACGCAACTGGTAGAAGAGCTCCGGCACCTGTCTTGCGGGCGTGTAATCCTTGAATTCCATCTGAATCGCGGAGAACCCGGGCTTCGAATAGGTCACGGCCCGGTTGAAATAGGGCAGTTCCTGCAGCTTCTTCTCGATCTTCTCGGTCACCTGCTCCTGCATTTCCTGCGCCGTGGCACCGGGCCAGACGACCGTGATGGTCGCCACCTTGATGGTGAAGGAGGGGTCTTCCGCGCGGCCGAGGCGGATATAGGACATGATGCCCGCCGCCAAGATAACAAGGATGAGAAAGAGAACGAGCGCCTGATGCCGAACAGCCCAGGCCGAGAGATTGATTCCGCCCTTCATGGGTTCGCTCCTCAGCCCAGACGCAGTTCGGTAACGGGCCGCACCTTGAGGCCCGGCTTGAGCTTGTGGACGCCGAGCACGACGACGAGATCGCCATCGGCGAGACCGCTCGAAACCAGCGCATCGCGCGCCTCGTAGGCGGAAATCTGCACCGCCTTGCGCTTCAGTTCGCCGGAGGCTTCCACGACAAAGACTTCCGTGCCCTTGCCTTCGTTCAGGATTGCGGCGAGCGGCAGGCGCGCGACGCGCAGCTCTTCCGCCGGACGCACCGAGAGCGAGGCCGACATGCCGAGCGGCGCATCGGCCGGCAGGCCTTCCAGGGTGAAGCGCGCCTGGAAGGTGCGTGTCAGCGGATCGGCCGAGGGCGAAAGTTCGCGCAGCTTCGCCGGGTAGCTCTTGCCCGGATCGGTCCAGAGGCTGGCCTCGGCCCGTGCCTTGCGGATGTCATCCATCTCCTGCTCGGGGATGGCGACGAGCGCCTCGCGCAGACCATCCCTGGCGATCCGCAGGGCCGGCTGGCCGGCGGCCAGAACCTGCCCCGGCTCGATGCTGGTGGAGACGACAATCCCGTCATCCTCGGCCAGCAGCTCGGCATAGGATTGCGTGTTCCGGGCAAGTTCCAGCTGGCGCTCGGCCCGCAGGCGGCGGCCCGTGGCCTCTTCCAGGGCCGCGCGCTGGCGATCGAGCGCCTGTTCGGTGGACCAGCCCTTGGCGCGCAATTCGATCACGCGCATCAACTCGGCGCTGGACGATTTCTCGGAAGCCTTGGCAGCCGCGAGTTCGGCCTCGGCCGTTTCGCGCTGGAGCACAAGATCCGTGGGGTCGAGCGTCGCCACGACCTGTCCCTTCTTCACGCGATCGCCGGCCTGCACGCGGCGCTCGGCCACCTTACCGGAGATGCGGAAGCCCTGATCGGTCTCGACGCGGGCCCGCACCGTGCCCACGAGGATGCGCGCGGGCGCGGCCGGGGCGATTTGCACCTTCTGCACCAGCACGGGACGGTTCTCGAGGTTTTCAGCCTGCGGCTTGCCGATCTCGGCTGGCGGGCGCCCCACCAGAAACCACACGCCGGCGGCGCTGATGGCGAACACCAGGGCAGCGATTCCAAGATTTCGACGGGAGAAAATGGCGGCAGAACGGGAGGGCGTAACGGGGGAGGACATGGCAAGCCTCGGAAGAAAAGAAGGAAATTCTCAGGGGCGAAGGGCTGCGAGGATGAGCTGGGCGATGCGCCGCGCCTGATCCTCCTGGTCATCCCCGAAACGCACGCATTGCGCGATTAAGGTGGGATGGAAGACCTTGGCAGTGGCATTGAAGGCGGTATCGGCAAATTCGGCGGGGTCCACCTGCCGGAATTCGCCGGAGGCAATGCCCTCGGTCACAAGTCGAGCCATCTGGCACACTACGCTTTCGAAATGCGCATCGATGGCGGGCCAGTTCTCCTCCATCGCCACCTCGACCATGTCGAACAGGCGATGCTCGTTGGTGAGCTTCTCCTTGTTGTGGCGGTGAATCTCGACGATGAACGCCACGAGCCGCTCGGAAGCGGAAGCCTGACGCTCCATGATGCGCTTGATGAGCGCGTCGGTTTCGCGCATGACCTTCGCGCAGAGCGCATCATTGATCGCGAGCTTGGAGGGGAAGAAGCGGTAGACATTCGCCGGAGACATACCCATGGCCTGAGCAATGTCCGCGACAGCAGTTTTCGCATAGCCGATACGGCGAAAATGCTCCTCGGCCACCACGAGAATGCGCTCGCGCATGTCATCGGCTGGAATTTTCTGTCGGATATTCATGGGGGCTCCGCGCCGGAATGAGAGAAATCCAGTTAAAAATAACGTATGATGACTTTTATTTTTTATCAGAAATATCATTTCTGTCAAGTGCCGTCCCGGGGGCAGGTCAACGGCAGGTCAAATGCGGCGGGCGCTGGCCAAGCGCGGGGCCTGCGGCTAGAAGCGTTGCCGCTTTCCTTCCTTTGGTTCCGGGCGATGATGCGCAGCTTCAATTCCACCTATTCCGGCCTTTCCACGACTGTGTTCGAAACCATGTCGCGGTTGGCGCGCGAGCATCAGGCGGTCAATCTCGGGCAGGGCTTCCCGGATGATCCCGGCGCGCCGGATATTCGCCGGAAGGCGGCGGATGCGGTGATTTCCGGCTGGAACCAATATCCGCCGATGATGGGCATTCCCGAGCTGCGTCAGGCAATTTCCACCCATTTCGCGCATCATCAGGGCGTGAATTTCGATCCCGATGCCGAGATCATGGTCACCTCCGGCGCCACGGAGGCGATTGCCGGGGCGCTCTTCGCGCTCATCGAGCCCGGCGACGAGGTGGTGCTTTTCGAGCCGATGTATGATGCCTATCTGCCGCTGGTGAAGCGCGCGGGCGGCATCCCGAAATTCGTTAAGCTCTCCCCGCCCGATTGGCGCTTCACGGCGGAAAGCCTGATGGCGGCCTTCAGCCCGCGCACGAAGCTCGCCCTGTTCAACAACCCGCTCAATCCCTCCGCGACCATCTGCCCGCCGGAGGATCTCGCCATGCTCGCGCATTTCTGCATGGCGCATGATGCCCTCGCGGTCTGCGACGAAGTGTGGGAGCATGTGGTGTTCGATGGCCTCGCCCATGTGCCGCTCTGCGCCCTGCCCGGCATGCGCGAGCGCACGGTAAAGATCAGCTCCGCGGGGAAGATCTTCTCGCTCACCGGCTGGAAGGTCGGTTTCGTCATGGCTCCGACGGAAATCATGCGGGTGCTCTCGAAATCGCACCAGTTCCTCACCTTCACCACCCCGCCGAACCTGCAGGCGGCCGTCGCCTATGGGCTCATGAAGGAGGATGCCTTCTTCAAGGGGATGCGCGACGACTTCCAGCAGGCTCGGGATTACCTCGCCAACGGCCTGAAGGGCCTGGGCTTCTCGGTGCTGCCCTCGCAAGGCACCTACTTTCTCAACGTGGATCTGGCGCCGATGGGCGTGCATGACGATGTCGCCTTCTGCCAGAAACTCGTGGCCGAGCATGGCGTCGCTGCCATCCCCGTCTCGGCCTTTTATGCTGAGGACCCGGTGCGCACGATCATGCGGCTGTGCTTTGCCAAGAAGCGCGAGACGCTGGATGCCGCGCTCGAGCGGCTTTCGCGTATCAAACCGGCGTAGGGCGGCGCACTACAGCGCTTGTTTCGCCAGCGCGACCTCTATTTCGCCAGCGCGACCTCTATTTCGCCAGAGCGACCTCGCGGCATTCCGCCGGCAGATCGTCGAGTGTCCAGTGCCGCGGCCTGGGTTGCGGCTTGGGTTTGGCATGGGGGTCGGCTGGCGGCTTCGGCTTGACCAGCGCCGCATATTGCTTCTTCAGCCAGTCCTGAAGCTCCTCGCCGCAGCCATCGCCATCCTGCGGCAAGGGCTGGTCCACGCAGGTGGCATCGCCCTTGGGGCAGGCGATGCGGATATGGAAATGGAAATTGTGCCCCCACATCGGGCGCACCTTGGCGAGCCAGGCGCGATCTGCACCGGCATCGCGGCAGAAGGCAACCTTGATCGCCGGATTGACAAAAATGCGTGACACTTCCGGCTGCCTCGCCGCGAGCCGGACGATCGCGAGATGCGCGCGCGAGTAGACGGCGGGGTCGACATCCATCCAGTCGCGCCGGGCGATATTCGCGGCGGGCATGTTTTCGCGTTCATCACGCGTCAGACGCCTGTCCGGCATGGGGGTCAGCCAGATGTCGGCATCGAGCCCGATCTGGTGTGACGCATGCCCCGTGAGCATCGGTCCGCCGCGCGGCTGGGAGATGTCACCGACCAGCAAACCCGGCCAGTTCGCCTCGCGCGGGGCGGCCTTCGCGATGCGTTCGACCACGCGGATGAGGTCCGGATGGCCCCATATTCGGTTGCGGGAGAGGCGCATCACCTGCCAGGTCTCGCCATTGATCGGCAGCGCGATGGCGCCTGCGAGGCAGCCGCGCGCGAAAGAGCCGATGGCGCGAGCCTCCATGGAGACGGGCCTCGGGCTGGCGCCGAAAATGCGCTTTGCGGCATTGGCCGGCAGCTCCTTCAGCACCTGTGCGCGGCGTTCCTCCTCCTCGGATTGCGTCTGCTGCGCGAAAACCGGGCCGGAAAGCCCGAGGAAGGCGAGGGTGACGAGGCCGAGGAGCCGGCGCAGGGACCGATGTCCCGGAACGGGCGGGCGGGCCTTCCTGCAGATCAATCGAACCTCCCCGGCGAACACGTGGCGCAAACGTCGACAGAGGATCGCATGATTCCGGTTAACCAACGCGTACCAATCAGCTTTTCGGGTGCGCCCGATCTTGTCATCCTCCGCGACCTTCCCGCATCCTGGATTGGAGCGAACCCGGATGTCCCGCGTTCTTCGGCTTTTCCTGCCCGTTTTCGCGCTGGTCGCGGCCCTCACGGGCTTTTCGGACATCCGGCCTGCGGAAGCAGCCTCCGGGTATGGCTCGCAGCCCCATGGCGGGGGATATGTGCTTGACGGCTACCGCGAACCGAATGCCAGCGCGCCGCGCGCCGCACCGCGCAAGGTGAAGCGCCAGCATATGTCGACGCAGCGGCAATTTGCGCAGCGGAAAATCGTGACGCGCATGGCCCCCTCAGGCCGCGCCGACACCGCACCGCGCGAGGTGCGCCCGGTCGCCGATCGCTCGAATGCCACAATGCGGCAGGAGGCGCGCCGCAAGGCGCAGGCCCGCCAGCGCGTGGCGGCGCGGCGATGGGCGCTGCAGCAGGAAATCGGTCGGGAAGCGCGGCGCGCGCAGGCCCGCGAACAGGTTTCGCGCGGTTTCGTGCCGATGGGCGGGCTGGAACCGGCAATCGAGCGCCCGGCTCCGCGCGTCGCCTCCCTCGGTGACACGCCGCGCCAGTCGCGGCTTTCCTCGTCCGCCTCGAATGTGGAAGCTCGGATCGATATCGCTTCGCAGCGGATGATCGTGAAGGTCGATGGCGAAGTGCGCCATGTCTGGAAAGTTTCCACCGGCCGGAAGGGCTTCTCCACGCCGCGCGGCGCCTACAAGCCGCAGCGCATGCATGTGAGCTACTTCTCCCGGAAGTACTATAATTCGCCCATGCCGTATTCGATCTTCTTCCGGGGCGGCTATGCGATCCACGGCACCAATGCCATCAACCGCCTCGGCGGCCCGGCCTCGCATGGCTGTGTGCGCCTCGCGACCGGGAATGCGCGAACGCTGTTCAATCTCGTCCGATCAGCAGGGCCGGCGCGAACGCGGATCATCATCTCGTAGCAATGCCCAGGGCGCGGAAATCGCGGGCTCGCGCCCGGCCGAACGCGCTGGCCTTCTCATGTCGGAGAACGAAAAATGGGGCGGCCTCATCAAGGAGACCGGCATCACCACGGGCTGATCACGCGGAACTGATCGCCCGGGAAAGGCTGCGCGGCTCGCCTGAGGGGGAGAATCCGGCTATGCCGGCTTCGTCATGATCGCTCCGCTCCTCCGATGGCTCGAAAGGCTGGTTGAACCCATCGTGCCCGGCCCGGCGGACCAGCCGGCCCGGCTTTGGTCTTTCATCCGGGTGCAGACCGAGGGCGTGCGTAAGCCGCTGGCGGTGCTCTTCTGCCTCATCGTGGCAGATGCGCTGCTCGATACCCTCGTGCCTTATTTCATTGGACGTCTCGTGAACCTGCTCGCGAACCAGCCGCGCGAGAGCCTGTTCGAGGCCGCCGGGCCAACCCTGCTGATGATGGCGCTGGTCTTGCTCGTGCTGCGCCCGCTGGTTTTCCTGGCGGGCTTTGCGCTGGGGCGTCTCGGCATCGAACCGGGCTGGCAATATCGCATGCGCTGGCAGTATTTCGGCCGGCTCGCGGGCCAGAGCATCGGCTTCTTCCAGAGCGATTTCGCCGGCCGCCTCGCCAACCGCATCATGCAGACCGGCGGTGCGGTGCGGCAGGCCGTGGCAAGTTTCATCCAGGCGGTTGTCTATATCCTCGCCTATGGCATTGGCTCGACCGCGCTGATCCTCGCGCAGGATTGGCGGATGGCCGTGCCCATCGGCTTCTGGTTCATCTCCTATCTCGTGATCCTGCGGGTTTTCCTGCCCAAACAGCGCGAACGCGCGCAGATCGCCTCGGAAGGGCGTTCCATGGTGATGGGCAAGGTGGTGGATGCCTTCGGCAACATCGCCACCCTCAAGCTCTTCGGCGAGAAGGCGCGCGAGGATGCCTATATGAGCGCCGCCATGCGCGAGGCGACGCAATATTTCCGCGACCAGCAGCGGCTTCAGCTCGGGTTTTCGGCCTGCCTGTCGATCCTCTCCGCGAGCACGCTGACCGCGACCGGCGCCATCGGCCTCTGGCTCTGGCAGAAGGGCGCGATCGAGATCGGCAGCTTCGCCATGGCGATGACGCTCGTGCTCTCGCTGGTGCGCGCCTCGGGCTGGATCGCCTGGGAAATCGCAGGCATCATGGAGAATATCGGCATCGTGCAGGAGGGCATGCAGAGCATCACCGTTCCCCTGAAGATGCAGGATGCGCCGGATGCGAAGCCGCTTCAGTTCAAGGCGGGTGAGATCCGCTTCGAGCATGTGAGTTTCGGCTATGATCCGCACCTGCCGGTGCTGCGCGATATCTCGCTCAGCATCCGGCCCGGCGAGAAGATCGGTCTTGTGGGGCGCTCCGGCGCGGGCAAATCCACGCTGGTCAACCTGCTCCTGCATTTCAACCGGCCTACCAGCGGGCGGATCCTCATCGATGGGCAGGATGTGATGCAGCTGCAGCAGGAGAGCCTGCGCAAGGCCATCGCCATGGTCACGCAGGATACCTCGCTCCTGCATCGCTCCATCCGCGAAAACATCCTCTACGGTCGCCCGGACGCGAGCGAGACCGAGTTGCGCGCGGCCATCGCGCAGGCGCGCGCGGTGGATTTCATCGCCAATCTCTCGGATTGGAAGGGTCGCAGGGGCCTCGATGCCCATGTCGGCGAGCGCGGCGTGAAGCTCTCGGGCGGGCAGCGCCAGCGCATCGCGATTGCCCGCGTCATTCTGAAGAACGCACCGATCCTCGTGCTGGATGAAGCGACTTCCGCGCTCGATTCGGAGGTGGAGGCCGCGATTCAGGAAAACCTCGTGACGCTGATGGAGGACAAGACGGTGATCGCCATCGCGCACCGGCTTTCCACCCTGCAGATCATGGATCGCCTCGTGGTGCTCGATGAGGGCCGGATCGTGGAAGACGGCACCCATGCCGAACTTCTGGAGAAGGGCGGGCTCTATGCCGATCTCTGGTCGCGGCAGAGCGGCGGGTTCATCGTGGAGCCGAAGCGGGCGGAAGCGGCGGAATGATGCACCAAGCCGTCATGGCGAGGAGGCGCGTCGCGCCGACGTGGCAATCCATTTCCTGGGCCGAAAAAGACTGGATTGCTTCGTCGCTTCGCTTCTCGCAATGACGTGGGAATCGCCTCAGCTATCCATCTTCAGGGCGGCGATGAAGGCTTCCTGCGGAATCTCGACCTTGCCGAACTGCCGCATCTTCTTCTTGCCTTCCTTCTGCTTGTCCAGAAGCTTGCGCTTGCGCGAGATGTCGCCGCCATAGCACTTGGCGGTCACGTCCTTGCGCAGGGCGCGCACCGTCTCGCGGGCGATGATCTTGCCGCCGATCGCCGCCTGGATCGGGATCTGGAAGAGATGCGGCGGGATGAGATCCTTCAGCTTCTCGCACATCACGCGGCCTCGGCCTTCCGCGCGCTGGCGATGCACCAGCATGGAGAGCGCATCGACCGGCTCGGCATTGACGAGGATCGAGAGCTTCACGAGGTCGCCCTCGCGATAATCCGTGATGGTGTAATCGAAGGAGGCATAGCCCTTCGAGACCGATTTCAGACGGTCATAGAAGTCGAAAACCACCTCGTTCAGCGGCAGGTCATAGACAACCTTCGCGCGCTTGCCGACATAGGAAAGGTCAACCTGGTTGCCGCGCCGCTCCTGGCAGAGCTTGAGGATCGCGCCAAGATATTCATCCGGCGTGAGGATGGTGGCGCGGATCCACGGCTCCCGGATCTCGGCGATCTTCATCACATCCGGCAGGTCGGCCGGGTTGTGAAGTTCGATCTCCTCACCGTCGCGCAAGCCGATCCGGTAGACGACGCTCGGCGCCGTGGCGATCAGATCAAGGTTGAATTCGCGCGTGAGGCGCTCCTGGACGATCTCCAGATGCAGGAGGCCGAGGAAGCCGCAGCGGAAGCCGAAGCCGAGCGCCGCGCTGCTCTCCATCTCGAAGGTGAAGCTCGCATCGTTGAGGCGCAGCTTGCCCATCGCGGCGCGCAATTCCTCGAAATCCGCCGCATCGACCGGAAAGAGCCCGCAGAACACCACGGGCTGCACCGGCTTGAAGCCCGGAAGCGCCTGCGCCGTGGGTTTCTTTTCCTCGGTGATGGTATCGCCGACGCGGGTATCCGCGACTTCCTTGATGGAGGCGGTGATGAAACCCACCTCGCCGGGCGTGAGCTCGGAGACATCGAGCATCTTCGGCGTGAACACGCCGATCTTCTCGATGTCATATACGGCATCCGTGCCCATCATCTTGATGCGCATGCCTTTTCTCATCTTGCCATCGACGATGCGCACAAGCACGACGACGCCGAGATAGACATCATACCAGCTGTCCACCAGCAGCGCCTTCAACGGGGCATTGACGTCACCCCTGGGTGGCGGCAGGCGGGTGACGATCGCTTCGAGCACGCCCTCGATGTTGAGGCCGGTCTTGGCCGAGATCGGCACGGCATCCGAGGCGTCGAGCCCGATCACTTCCTCGATCTGCTCCTTCACCCGGTCCGGCTCGGCGGCGGGAAGGTCGATCTTGTTCAGGACGGGCACAATCTCATGGTCGGCATCGAGCGCGTGATAAACGTTGGCGAGTGTCTGCGCTTCCACGCCCTGGGAGGCATCGACCACCAGCAGCGAGCCCTCGCAGGCCGCGAGGCTGCGCGAGACCTCATAGGCGAAGTCGACATGGCCCGGCGTATCCATCAGGTTCAGGATATAGGTCTTCCCGTCATTCGCGTGATAATTCAGGCGAACGGTCTGCGCCTTGATGGTGATGCCGCGCTCGCGCTCGATTTCCATGTTGTCGAGCACCTGGTCGACCATCTCGCGCTCGGAGAGCCCGCCCGTCTTCTGGATCAGGCGATCGGCGAGGGTCGATTTTCCGTGGTCGATATGTGCGACGATGGAAAAATTGCGGATGTTCGGAATTGGCTCGGTGGTCATGGGCCGGGAGATAGACGAGCAGGCCCAAATGTCCAATGAAAAGAGCGTCGCACCCCTTCTCAGGCCTGTTTTCGTTGCGGCCCGAGCAGCGAGGAATGCTCATCACGCGGCTTCAGCGCCTCCAGGATCACCGAGGCCACCTCGGTGGAACGCACCGGGCGGCCGAGCAGGAAGCCTTGGACAAAATCGCATTGCAACTCCCGCAGAACCTCGATCTGCTCCCTCGTCTCAACGCCTTCCGCCGTCACATGCAGGTTGAGCACGCGCCCCAGGGCGATGATGGTGTCGAGCACCTCGCGTGACCGGGAGGCGGGATCGCCCAGTCCGACCATGAACGAGCCATCCACCTTCAGCGTATCGAAGGGGAAGCGCCACAGATAGGACAGGCTCGAATAGCCCGTGCCGAAATCGTCGAGCGCGATGGAGACGCCGAAAGACTTGATGATGTTCAGTTGCGCAAGGATGGCGTCCGGCTTCTCAAGCAGCACGCTCTCCGTCATTTCCAGTTCAAGGCGATGCGGATCGATGCCGGTCTCGTCCAGGACCGAGTGGACGATGGTGCTGAGGCTGCCATTCACGAATTGCAGCGGTGAGAGGTTGACGGCAATCGAGATGGAATCTGGCCAGAGCGTTGCCGTCTGGCACGCCTCCCGCAATACCCATTGGCCAACGCGATCGATGAGGCGAAGTTCCTCGGCCACGGGAATGAAGACCGAGGGCGAAATCGGCGTGCCATCCTCCGCGTTCAGGCGCAGCAGGGCTTCGAAGGCGCGGAGCGTCTTCCCGTCGGTGGAATAGAGCGGCTGGTAGTAGATCTCGAAATCCTCGTCTTCCACCGCCTGGCGCAGGCGCGCTTCGAGGGCCTGGCGGCTGCGGCGCTCCTCCTCGATGGAGGATTCGAAGCCGACCGCGCGTCCGCGCCCGGTCCGCTTCGCGGCATAGAGCGCGAGATCGGCCGCGACGAGCAGCCTCTCGCGGTTCTGGCCATCGCGCGGATAAAGGCTTGTGCCGACGCTCGCGCCGATGCGCGCCTCGACCTCACCCATGTGGAAGGGCAACTCGATCGCGGTCACGATTCGCCGCGCGAGGCGCATCGAGGCCAGCTCATCCGCCGGTGCCAGTTCCTGCACCATGGCGAATTCATCGCCGCCGAGGCGCGCGATGAAGATGCTGCCGCTGGCGATGTGCAGGAGGCGTTCGGCCACCTCGCGCAGCAGGGCGTCACCTACCGGATGGCCATGGTTGTCGTTCACATCCTTGAAGCGATCAAGATCGATGAAATGGATGGCGAATTCGGTCTTCTGCGCCATCAGCTGGTCAATCCGCTCAACAAGCGCCGAGCGATTCAGCAGGCCGGTCAAGTCATCATGGCTTGCGACATGGCGCAGGCGATGCGCCGTTTTCCGCCGTTCCCGGGCATGCCAGAGCGCGAGCAGGGCCGGCAGCGCGAAGGCGATACCTGCCAATGCCGAGATCGAGGCACCGGCTGTCAGCAGAACCGATTCCAGCATGCGCGCACGGGCGGTATGGTCAATATAGACCTCGATCACTCCCATGATGTCCTGCTCCTGCGCCAGCGGCATATAGGCCGCCGCATAAAGCTGCGGGCGGCTCACGCCATCGCCCCGCCGCGCGAACACCTGGGGCGATCCGGATTGCGCGACCGCCGCAGCGTCGCTGCTGCGCTCGCCCTGCGCCACGGCATGCATATCGTCCCAGCGGCCGCAATCGGCGACATGGCGCAGCAAGCCGTTTCCATCGAAGATCTTGAAGCGGAAGATTGCCGCGGTTTGCCGCTTGCATGAAAGCAGGCGCTGGTCGGCTTCCGAGACCGGACGCCCGGCGAGAAGATCGGCAATGGATCCGAGATTGGCGACGAGGAACTCACCCCAAACCCGGGCGGTCAGTTCCGCATCCCGGTCGAGAATTGCCTGGCGCGCTTTCTGGGCGATGCCATACGCTCCCCAGACAAGCAGGACAGCGGCGGCAAGGGTGAAGCCAAGCGCAACCGGCCAAGGCAGCCGACGAGGCTGGAACATGTCAGGACTCCAACACACCAAGACACAATCTTTGGTTGCATAAATTTCTCTAAGCGAGAATTAAAGAGTGTGCGGGAATGGCAAAATTTCATGCCATACCATACGAATTTGCGCGCGATCGGCAGGGGGCGGACCCGCGCAGGGACGCCCATGGGCTTCAGCCAGACCGGGGAATGCCCCGGATTGGCGTGACTGGCAGGCGTGAGGAAACGAAAGCACCAAGAACGATGCCGGCCAGACAGGTCGACCGGGCCCCTGGCGTGAGGATGGATATGAAGGACTTCCGGAACAGGCGGAGGCGCGGGCTGCCAAAGCCCGCAATCCAGGATCAGTCCATGCCTTCACATCTGGAAACGCAAGAATCCGTGAGCCCGGCCCGATCACGCATCGAGCCTGTTCCCGATCATCGTCTTGAGCTTGCGCAGATCCGCCGCGAAACCGCGAATGCCCTCGGCGAGTTTCTCGGTCGCCATGGCATCCTCGTTCAACGCCCAGCGGAAGGAGGCTTCATCCACCGCGATGCGCGCGGGCTTTTGCGCCGCCGCGGCCCTTTCGGGGTCGAGCGCGCGAGCGAGTTGTCCTTCATCCTTCGCGAGCTGGTCGAGCAGGGCTGGCGCGATGGTCAGCCGATCGCATCCTGCAAGGGCCTCAATCTCACCGATGTTGCGGAAGGAGGCGCCCATCACCACCGTGTCGTGGCCATGCGCCTTGTAATAGGCGTAGATCGAGCGGACCGAGAGCACGCCCGGATCGGTTTCGCTCGTGTAATCCTGCCCCGTCGATTTCCTGTGCCAGTCGAGAATGCGGCCCACGAAGGGGGAGATCAGGAAGGCGCCCGCTTCCGCGCAGGCCACCGCCTGCGAAAGGTTGAAGAGCAGCGTGAGATTGCAATCCACCCCTTCCTTCTGGAGGATTTCCGCCGCGCGGATGCCCTCCCAGGTCGAGGCGAGCTTGATGAGGATGCGCTCGCGGCCGATGCCTCGGCTGGCATAATCCGCAATGATGGCGCGGGCCTTGGCAACCGATTTCGCCGTATCGAAGGAGAGATCGGCATCGACCTCGGTGGAGACGCGGCCGGGCACGCGCTTCGTGAGTTCCGCCCCGAAGGTGACGGCGAGCCGGTCACAGGCGGCGGAAATGCGCGCCTCGCGGCTTCCGCCCTGGCTGGCCACCCAGTGCACGGCCTCATCCACGAAGCCCTTATAGGCCTCCATCTCGGCCGCTTTCAGGATCAGCGTGGGGTTCGTGGTGCAATCCACGGGCTTGAAAGCCTCGATCGCCTGCATGTCGCCGGTATCGGCGACCACCACGGTCATGGATTTGAGCTGCTCGAGTTTGGAAGCCATTGCGCGCATCCCATGGTTCGTCCGGCTAATTCTATGAAAAGCTCAAGTAAGATGTATTTCCTGCATCCGTCAGCCGTCGGTGGCAATGGAATAGGTGGACAATCCGCGCCGGTTTTCGTCGATGATGAGGCGCTGTGCAAGGGCCGGCATGGCGCGGTCCGAGCAATCCGCCCGGCTGCAGGTGCGGCAGGAGACGCCGATGGGCGTGACGATGGTCGGGTCCTCGAGGTTCAGGCCATCGGCATAGACCAGTTCCTTCGCGTGGCCCAGCGGGCACCCGAGGCCGATCGCGAGCATGCCGGCGCGGGCCGGAAGGCCCCCGCGCATCACCTGTCGCCCGCCCGGCGTCAACGTGCGCGCGATGCAGAAGAACGAGGAGCCATCCGGCATGCGCGAGACCTGCACGCGCAGCATGCCCGGCGTCGCGAAGGCATCATAGACGTTCCAGCGCGGGCAGGCGGCACCGAACCGCGCGATATGGATGCCGGAGGACGAGAAGCGCTTCGAGATGTTCCCCGCGATATCCACGCGAATGAGGTGAAACGGCACGCCCTCGGCGCCGGGGCGCCGCAAGGTGGTCAGCCGGTGGCAGACCTGCTCGAAGGAGAGGTTGAAGCGGTGCTTCAGGATGGTCGTGTCGTAGCGCGAGGTCTTGGCCGCGTCGAGGAAGCGCGGATAGGGCGCCATCACGGCCGCCGCGAAGTAATTCGCCAGCGCCGAGGCCGCGAGCGAATCCGCCTCGGGCGTCGAGAACCTGCCGCCGGAAACCAGCGCATCGATCTCGCGGCGGAAGCCGAGAAACGCGATCTGGTGCGCGAGCTGGAAGGTCCGGCTGGGGCTGGTGAGCAATTCCGAGAGCTGAAGCCGGCGCGTCAGCGGATTATAGGCGCGCAGAAGCCCGCGCATGCTCTCGGTGGCGGCGATCTCGACATCCACCGCGAAACGCTCGGCCAGCACCTTCACCAGATCCTGCTGGAGCGTGAAGAGGGCCAGGCCGTGATCCACCCAGAGATTTTCGGCGGCCTCCTCCAGCGTCGGGAAATGGTTGAAATGACGCTGGATGAAATCCGAGACCTCCTCGGAGGGGATGCTGGCGGAAGCGCCCTCGCTATCCCCCATGCCGAGAGCGCCATCGCTGGAGCCGCCCCGGCGATAGGCATGATAGAGCGTCACGAAAGCCTGGCCGAGCGCCGGGAGCGTGGCCGCGAGGTCGCGCACGTCGGTGGCCTTCACATCGGCGCTTTCGAACATGGGGTCGGAGAGGGCTTCCATCAGGTCGGTCGCGAGCCGGCCATCCTCCTCGGCGCTCAGACTGCCGAGATCGATCTGGAACTTTTCCGCCAGCCGGAGCAGCACGGAAGCCGTGACCGGGCGCTGGTTGCTCTCGATCAGGTTGAGATAGGAGGGCGAAATTCCGAGTTCGCCCGCCATCTGCGACTGGCTGAGCCGTCTTTCCTGCCGCATGCGCCGCACGCGCCCGCCAATGCGCAAGGATCTCATCCCGATCTCCCAATGTGAATTTATGATATTTTACAAAATTACATCTGTTATGGTGTCAAGACTTTTCTGCGTTTCCGGTCAATTTTCAACGTCTTATTGCGCTGCAAGAACCGCCATGCGAGAAGAGCGTCATGTGAAAGCTTGTAAATCGAAAGTCGTAGACGTTCGGATTCGGCTCTCACCTCCAGCAAAAGGATGTTTCCGATGACCGCCTCCTATACCCCGCAGAACAAGCGGGATTACACCCCCGCCGATGTGGAGAAGCTGCGTGGCTCTTTCCAGATGGAATACACGCTGGCCCGCATGGGCGCGGCCCGCCTGCGCCATTTGCTCGCCAATCGTCCCTTTGTTCGCACGCTCGGCGCGCTGACGGGAAACCAGGCGATGCAGCAGGTCAAGGCTGGTCTCGAGGCGATCTATCTCTCGGGTTGGCAGGTGGCGGCGGACGCCAACAATGCCGGCCAGATGTATCCGGACCAGTCGCTCTATCCGGCCTCGTCGGTGCCGGATGTGGTCAGGCGCATCAACAACACCTTACGCCGCGCGGACCAGATCGCCCATATGGAAGGCGACAAGTCCACCCATTACATGGCGCCGATCATCGCGGATGCCGAAGCCGGCTTCGGTGGCCCCCTCAACGCCTTCGAACTGATGAAGGCGATGATCGAGGCGGGCGCTGCGGGTGTCCATTTCGAGGATCAGCTTGCCTCGGAGAAGAAGTGCGGCCATCTAGGCGGCAAGGTGCTGGTGCCGACCAAGACCTTCATCCGCACGCTGAACGCCGCGCGCCTCGCGGCGGATGTCTGCGGTGTCGATACCGTGCTGCTTGCCCGCACCGATGCGCATGCCGCGAACCTCATCACCTCGGATGTGGATGATTACGATCATCCGTGGATCGATCGCGACAGCCGCACGGAAGAGGGATTCTTCCGCCTGAAGCAGGGCAACAAGCACTCGGTCGAACATGCCATCGCGCGCGGCCTGGCCTATGGCGAGTATGCCGACCTCGTCTGGTGGGAAACCTCCGAGCCGGACCTCGGCGAAGCCCGCGAATTCGCGACCGAATTCAAGAAGAAATACCCGACCAAGCTTCTCGCATACAACTGCTCGCCCTCCTTCAACTGGAAGAAGAAGATGAGCGACGCGGAAGCGGCGAAGTATCAGGAAGAGATCGGCGCGCTGGGCTACAAGTACCAGTTCGTCACCCTCGCTGGCTTCCACAGCCTCAACCTCTCGATGTTCGAGTTGGCCAAGGGCTATTCGCAGCGCGGCATGGGTGCCTATTCCGAGATGCAGCAGCGCGAATTCGCGGCGCAGGATATCGGCTTCACCGCCGTGCGTCATCAGCGCGAAGTCGGCACCGGCTATTTCGACGCCGTGGCGATGGCGATCAGCCAGGGCAAGTCTTCCACCACCGCGATGGCCGGCTCGACCGAGAGCGAGCAGTTCCATGGTGGCGAGGGCCACGGCAAGGCGATTGCGGCCGAGTAACCAGCCGCATCAGGAGCGGGGCGAAACCCCCATGGTCCCGCTCTCCCCAAACCCCCTTCTTTGGAGGAGCATGATCATGTCGAGGCAATACTGGGTGATTGGCGGGGAATATCAGTGCGTGGAATTCCAGGAAGTCGTTCCCGGAACCGAGCGCCTCTTCGGCCCCTACCGGTCTTATGAGGAAGCGGATAGGAAATGGCGCGAGCGCGCCTCCGCAAGCCGCTCTTCGGCGACCACCCGCTACAGCATCGTCTCGTCCGCTCCGAATCCGGCCCGGCAGCAAGCCTGGGCCTGAGGCGGAACGCGAGACGGGGAAAGCAAAAGAACCGGCGGCAACGCCGGTTTTTCTGTTTCGTGCCGGATTTTTCTCGCACAGCCCCAAGCAAGCCGGGAGGCGCGACCAGGAAATTCGCTGTTCGGCACAGTCGCGCCGGTCGATCCCCTGGAGCGAAATTCGATCTGCATGAACCAGATCAACCACTCTCTTTTTTGTGATTGATCGCATTTTCTTTGATCAACCGTTATCCACTTGATCGGAAAATGCTCTAGCGCATGATTCCGGGAAGCGGTTGCCGGTTCCCGGACAAGATCATGCGCCAGGCAATACAGCGCGCCCTCAGTTCAGTTTGAACTCGTGCCCGATCGAGCGGATTTCCGCCGGCGTGATCAGCCGGTTATGCGCGACGATCACGGAATGCAGGCCACCCTCGATCTCGCGCTTCCAGAAATCGAGGAACTTCCGCAAGGCCGGGAATTTCGGAAAAAGATCATATTCCTGCCAGATGAAATTCTGCAGCAGATGCGGGTGATCCGGCATGTGGTAGAGAATATTGGCCGTCGTCAGCCCATAGCCCTGAAGCTGGCGCTTGAAATCCGTATCGACCAAATCGGCATCGATCATGAATTCCTCCGTCTCGGCTGGTCCGTTTCCGACAGGAGAACCCCCCTCCGGTTACGGAAGTCTTGACATCACCAAACTTTCGAACAAAAAAACATGCGACATATCATGCTGTTAGCAGCATTTCTTGGCGGCTGCCAGCAATTATCGTTGACGGCTGCGCCCTATCGGCGGATGCTCGGCTTCCCATGTGGACCCTCTGGATGTCTTCCCTGATCGTTGTGAACCGCATTCCGCGCCTGGCGCAGGAAGCGCATCGGCTGGTCCTCGGCCGCGTGCCCGATGGACGATTCGAGAGCGAGCGGATGGTCACCGAGAAGGTCCTCGCTGCGCAGGGCGGTATGGTCGCGGCGAATCTCGAGGGCATGCGGATCAGTGTCGAGATCGCGACGCGAATGGCCTTTGGCGATGTGCATTCCGCCTCGAATGCCGTGGCTTCCGCACCGATGCGCATCGCCAGGGCAGCGGCGCAGCCCACGCATCGCACGGTCGCGGACAATGCTCGCCGCCTCTCGGGCGGCTGAACTTCCGCCCAAGGGGACCCTTGACCCACGACGCCGCGCGGAGGAAAGAGCCGCATGGCCTCGACCTCGGCAGCTTTGCGTTTCGATGAAGCCCAGCGCATCGCGCTGGGGAGCATTGCCATTGGCCTGATCGTTCTCGGGCTGAAGTTCGCAGCCTACTACTTCACAGGTTCGGTCGCGCTCTATTCGGATGCCCTCGAAAGCACCATCAATGTCGTCGCGGCCGGTGTGGCGCTGTTTGCCTTGCGCCTCTCTGCCAAGCCGGCCGACGCGAAACACCCCTATGGCCACCAGAAGGTGGAGTATCTGGCGGCCGTTTTCGAAGGTGCGCTGATTCTCGTGGCGGCGATGGCGGTTTT
>JADCCH010000214.1 GCA_020252865.1 Methylobacterium sp. | reverse complement strand
CGCGATATAGGCCTGAAGCGCGACGGAGCCGAAATCGATCGATTTATCCGTGCCCTTCACCGAGAACTTGCCATCCTTGAACTCGATATCGGCCTCGCTGGCCTCGAGAACGAAGGATGCGACCTTCTTGGCCTTGGCCTCGATCTTGTCGAGCGCCTTGGCGATCGCGCTCATGCCCACCGCGCCGGAGCGGGAACCATAGGTGCCCATGCCCATCTGCACCTTGTCGGTGTCGCCATGGACGATGGAGACATTGTCGATCGGAATGCCCAGGCGATCCGAGACAAGCTGCGCGAAGGTGGTCTCGTGGCCCTGCCCGTGGCTGTGCGAACCGGTGAGGATTTCCACCGTGCCGATGGGGTTCACGCGGACTTCCGCCGATTCCCACAGGCCCACGCCCGCGCCGAGCGAGCCCACTGCCGCCGAAGGCGCGATGCCGCAGGCCTCGATATAGGCGGAATAGCCGATGCCGCGCAGCATGCCACGCTTCGCGCTGTCGCGCTTGCGCTTCGCAAAGCCCTTGACATCATGCATGGCCAGGGCCTTGGCGAGCGAAGCGTTATAATCGCCCGCATCGTAACACATGATGACCGGGGTCTGGTGCGGGAACTTCCGGATGAAGTTCTTGCGGCGGAAATTCGCCGGGTCCTCCCCCAGTTCGCGCGCCGCGACTTCCACCATGCGCTCGATGACGAAGGTCGCCTCCGGGCGACCAGCGCCGCGATAGGCATCGACCGGCGAGGTGTTGGTGTAAACAGCCTCGACCTCCGCATAGATCGCCGGGATATCATACTGGCCGGAGAGCAGCGGGGCATAGAGATAAGTCGGCACCGAAGAGGCGAAGGTCGAGAGATAGGCGCCGAGATTGGCGCGGGTCTTCACGCGAAGGGCGAGGATCTTGCCATCCTCGCCGATGGCCATCTCGGCATGGGTGAGATGGTCGCGCCCATGGGCCACGCAGAGGAACTCCTCCGTGCGGTCCGCCACCCATTTCACCGGGCGACCCACCTTCTTCGCGGCCCAGACGCAGACCGTCTCCTCGGCGTAGATGAAGATCTTCGAGCCGAAGCCGCCGCCGACATCCGGCGCGATCACCCGGAGCTTGTGCTCGGGCGCGATGCCGATGAAAGCCGAGAGCACAAGGCGGGCCACATGCGGGTTCTGCGAGGTGGTGTAAAGCGTGAAGGCATCGTTGCCGGGATCGTAATCGCCAATCGCCGCGCGAGGCTCCATCGCATTCGGCACGAGGCGGTTATTCGCGAGGTCAAGCCGGGTGACGTGCTTTGCCTTCTTGAAAGCCGCATCCACCGCCGCCTTGTCGCCGAGATGCCAATCGAAGACCTGGTTGTCCGGCGCGACATCATGGATCGCCGGATGGCCCTTCTTCGTGGCGCTCGCAAGATCGACGACCGGAGCGAGTTTCTCGTAATCGACCACGATCGCTTCCACGGCATCCCTGGCCTCGGCGAGGGTATCGGCGATCACAACGGCGACGTGGTCCCCGACATAGCGCACCTTGCCCTGCGCCAGGGCCGGATGCGCGCCTGCCTTCATCGGCGAGCCATCCTTGTTATGGATCATCCAGCCGCAGATGAGGCCGCCGATCTTGTCCTTCGCGATATCATCGCCGGTGAGAATCGCGAGCACGCCGGGCATGGAAGCGGCCTTGCCGGTGTCGATCTTCCTGATGTTCGCATGGGCGTGCGGCGAACGCAGGAAACAGGCATGGGCTTGCCCCGGACGGTTGATGTCGTCCGTGTAGTTGCCCTTGCCGGTGATGAAGCGGAAATCTTCCTTGCGCGGAACGCGTGCGCCAATTCCAGTGGCAGACATGATGCTCCTCCAGAGCTCGCCGCCCTTGCCCGGGCCCGGCCCGGTTTCGCGGCTTGATGTGTCAAACCCGTCATATCCGGCCGGGCCGCGCCCGACCCCGAGATGTCAGCCCTATTCGGCGGCGACCTTCATGCCGCCCATGGCGGCGGCACCAGCCTGAATGGCCTTCACGATATTGTGGTAGCCCGTGCAACGGCAGATATTGCCTTCGAGCTCATGGCGGATGGTCTCTTCCGAGAGGTTCGGGCCGAGGCGGTTCACCATGTCGATCGCGGCCATGATCATGCCGGGGGTGCAGAAGCCGCATTGAAGGCCATGATGCTCGCGAAAGGCCACCTGCATCGGGTGGAGGTCCGCACCGCTCGCAAGGCCCTCGATGGTCACGACATCCGCGCCGTCGCAGGACAAGGCCAGCAGGGTGCAGGACTTCATGGCCTTGCCGTTCACATGCACCACGCAGGCGCCGCACTGGCTGGTATCGCAGCCGACATGCGTGCCCGTGAGACGCTGGTGGTCGCGCAGGAAAGACACGAGCAACGTGCGGGCATCCACCTCCGCGCTCACCGCCCTGCCGTTCACTTTCATACTGACTCTGGGCATGACCCCTCCCCTTTTTCGCCGATGGGACGAAATTGTTGCAGTTTTGAACCTTTCCTCCGGGCCGCTTCGCTGTTGGCGCGCGAATTCGGGGCCGATTTCGGCTATGTGAACTTATTCCAACTTCATGGTCAAGCCGCATCCGGCGCTTGCCAACGAAAGTTGATTGCCGGAAAAATGCGGCCCATCGCCGCCAACCGAGTTGAAGCGCCATGCCACCCGAGACCATCCGCCTCGCCTTCGACGACATCATCTTCCGCGTGACCTGCGAGGGGCCGGAAGGCGCGGGTCCGATCCTGTTCTCGAATTCGCTCGGCGCGGCGCTCGAAATGTGGGACGCGCAGGCCGCCTTCTTCGCCAAGACCCATCGCGTCATCCGTTATGATGTGCGCGGCCATGGCGAGACGGGCGCGACGCCCGGCCCCTATTCGCTGGCACAACTCGCGCAGGATGCCCTTCGCATTCTGGATGCGCTGCACATCCACAAGGCCCATTGGGTCGGCTGCTCCATGGGCGGCATGGTGGGCCAGTGGCTGCTGACGCACCATTGCGAGCGGATCGGCAAGGCCGTGCTTGGCAACACCGCCGCCTGGATGGGCCCGCCAGCGACCGACTGGAACGCCCGCATCCGCATGGCGCATTCGAAGGGCATGGACCCCATCGCCGAAGCGATGAAGCTCCGCTGGTTCACGAAAAGCTTCAACGAGGCCAATCCGGCGGAAGTGACCCGCGTCACCGACATGGTGCGGAAAGCCTCACCCAGCGGCTATGCCGGCTGCGCGGCGGCGATCCGCGACATGGACCAGCGCGAGAGCATCAGGGGCATCACCAACGAGGTGCTCGTTCTGATCGGCGCGGAAGACCCTGCGACCACGCCGGCCATGGGCGACCTCATGGCGCGGAACATTCCGGGCGCGAAGAAGGCCGTGATTCCCGCAGCGCATATCTCGAATTGCGAGATCCCCGACGCGTATAACGCGATCGTGGCTGAATTCCTCGGGCGCTGACCGGCTTTCCCGCCCCGGTTCGGCGGAGGGATTCCCATGCCTCGCCATCCCGGCCCTGTCCTTGCGGATCGGGCCACGGGCCTCAATCCGATGCGACAGAACCCTCCGGCAGCGATGCCGGCGGGCGCTTTCGCATATCCCTTGCGCTGTCGCTCCCGGCGAGGCATGTCATTTCCGCGGGGATTTCCGCGAGCTCACGCCTTCCGCGACGTGGCGGCATCCGTCTGTCAGGCGTGATCCGTATCATGCAGCACGCGATAATCGCGGCGGTGATAGACCAGCGGCTCGGCATCGGCCCCCGCTTCTGCCGCGAGAACCTCACCCACCACCACGAAATGACTGCCGACCTGCCGCAGGTCCTGCACCTTTAGGGCGAAGCGCGCGAGAGCCCCGACGAGCAGCGGCGCACCGCCCGGCCCCTGCTGCCATTCGCCATGGGCGAAACGTTCATCCATCGAGAGGCCTGAGCGCGAGAAATGCCGCGCGACCGAGACATGCCCGGCGGCCAGCGTATTCACCGAGAAAACGCCATTCGCCCGGAGAATGCCGGAGGTGCGGCTCGTGGCATTCAGGCAGACGATCAGGCTCGGCGGGCTGTCGGACACCGAGGTCACCGCCGTCGCCGTCAGCCCCGCGCGGCCCGCCGGGCCATCGGTCGCTACGACATGCACCGCGCCGGCGACGCGGCTCATCGCCTCCCGAAACGCTTCAGGACCACGCCCGGAAACGGGCGGCTCGGGATGGGGATGGGGATGGGAATTCACGCAGATACCGCTTTCTCGATG
>JADCCH010000213.1 GCA_020252865.1 Methylobacterium sp. | reverse complement strand
TGCGTGAAATAACAGGGAATGAGAGCGGATGGCCTGATTCAATCAGATCGGAGCCGCCCTAGAGGCCGGGCAGGTGAACGCCTGCCGCACGGCGCAGCAGATCGAGAGCCACAATCGTCAACACGATCTTCAGCGCAATCTGGAAGAAGCGCTCGGACATGCGATCCAGCAGCTTCGTGCCCATGACCGTGCCGATGAAGCCCGAGACCACCATCGCGGCGATCAGCGGCAGCCAGGGCATGAGCGCGATGCCGATGAAACCGAAAGCCGCGACCTTCAGCGCGTGCTGCGCGGTCATCATCACGGCCTGCGTGGCGACGAGCTGCTTCCGATCGAGCCCGAGCGGCATGAGCAGCGACTGGATGAACGGGCCGGTCGCGCCCACGAACATCGTGAGCACCGAGGAAATGCCGCCGCCGAGCACCATGCCGGCGCGATCCAGCCCGGGAATGCGGGGCTTCGGCACCCAGACCATGACGAGGATGAACAGGCCGAGCATCGCCAGCAGAACGTGCTCAGGCATCGCGCGGAACAGCCAGGCACCCAGAGCCACGCCGATCACCGCGCCAACCATGAACAGCCCGAACAGCCGCCAGTTCGCGTGATCCTTCTGGATGAAGGCGCGACCCATGTTCGAGCCCAGCTGCACGAGGCCATGCACCGCCAGGATCACGGCCGGCGGCACAGTGCCCGCCAGCGCGCCGAGCATCGCAACGCCGCCGCCAATGCCGAAAGCGGCAGTGAGGGCCGAGGTGAAGAAAGAAATCACGATCAGCAGCGTGGCGGTGAAGGCATCCACGCCTGGCGGCAGGAACATCATGCCGTCGCCCCCCAGAGGCTGATTTCCATGTCGCGCCGCAAACGGGCGAGGGTTGTATCCCGGTCGATCTCGACCGCATCCCGCGTGATCAGGCTATCCTTCACGATGGGCGCCGTGACGACACCCTTGTCGAGCAGGCCCACGGGCCAGGCGCGCAGGGCGCGCGCTTCCTCCGCCATCACGGCATAGGAACGGTAGCAGGTCTCGCCGATGGCATCGAGCCGTTCGCCGGGCTTGATGTCGCGCTTCGCCAGCGCGCAGACTTCGACGATGGGGCGGTCGAGCGGCACCATGTCCGCCATGCCGTGGATCACCGCGCGCGCGGCCGAAAGCGGCACTTCCAGGCTCGTGAGATGGTGCGGGCGGTAGAAGGAATAATACGGCCCCTCGCCGCCCATTTTCAGGTCATGCATGCGCTCGCAGAGCCGGGGGTGATCCAGCTCCACCACGACGAAGACTCCCGGCGCGACACCCTTGCCGAGCGTGAAATCCACCACGCCCTTGCGGGTGAGGATGCCGCCTTCGCTCACTGGACGGAACACATCCGCGAGGGTCTCCAGCGTCGCCATCGGGCCGTGCATGCCGGGCTTGTCGATCAGCAGGCCGGTGGCATTGGCGATGGTCGCCATTTCCACCATGGTCTTCGAGCCATCCACGAATTCCACGAGCATGCGCGGGTTCATGTTCCGCCGTTCGGCTTCGGCGCGATAATCATCCGGCACGGCATAGGGGTTGAAGGCGTTGTTCTTGCCCTTGCCCGCCGCGATAACGGGGAAGCCCAGGGCCGTGCAGAATTCGATGAGTTCCATCGTGGCCGTGGGCTCGTCGCCCGCGCCGATGGTGTAGACGAGGCCGGCTTTATCCGCCTCGCGGCGCAGGTAAGGCCCGATCGTCACATCGGCCTCGACATTCATCATCACGAGATGCTTGCCGGCGCGAATGGTGGCGAGCCCGATCTCGGCGCCGGCCGTGGGGCGACCGGTCGCGTCGATCACCACGTCGATCTGGCCGGAGCGCAGCAGCAGATGCGCATCATCCACGATGCCGATGCGGCCCGCTTCAATCGCGGTATCGAGCGCGGGCAGGCCATTGACGGGCGCGGCCATCTCCGCTGGAAGACGCGCGATGCGGATGGCCTCGACGGCATTGGTGCCACGCCGATCGGCGATGCCCGCGACGCGGATGCCCTTCATCCGTGCGATCTGCGTCACGAGATCGGTGCCCATTTCGCCGCAGCCGATGACCGCGACCCGGACAGGTCGGCCCTCCGCCTCGCGCCGGGCCAGATCCGCCGCCAAACCTCGCGCCACGATGGCCATTCCACCTCCGCCCCTTCCGCCCTCTCCCTGACGGAGGGACCGGTTTCAGGCCGGGATGTCAACCGGAAAAGACATCTCATCCCAGAACGATGAGCAGGTCCTTCGCATCCACCTGCGCGCCGGGTTTCACCGCGATCTCGCCGATGATGCAATCCTGCGCGGCGTGTATCGCGGTTTCCATCTTCATGGCTTCAAGGGTCAGCAGCACGTCGCCCGCCTTCACCGGCTGGCCCTGCGCCACCGCGATGGACGAAACCGAGCCCGGCATGGGCGCGGCCACGTGTTTCGCGTTGCCTTCCTCCGCCTTGCGCCGCGTGGCGATGCGGCCGGCCATGGCGCGGTTGGGCACCTTGATGATGCGCGGCTGGCCGTTGAGTTCGAAGAATACCTTCACATTGCCTTCCTCATCGGTGGCACCGATGGTCTGGAGGCGAATGACGATGGCCTTGCCGCGCTCGATTTCCAGCGTGATCTCGTCGCCGGGCTGCATGCCGTAGAAGAAGACCGGCGTGGGCAGCACGGAAACCGGGCCGTATTTCTCGGCGATGACCGCGAAATCCGCGAAGACCTTCGGATACATCAGCGCGGAGGCGAGTTCCTCGTCGGAAATCGTGCGTCCGAGTTTCTTCTCGATCTCCAGCTTCCGGGCGTCGAGATCCACAGGTTCGATCAGCGAGCCGGGCCGCGCAGTGATGGGCTTCTCGCCCTTCAGCGCCTTCTTCTGCAGCGCCGCGGGCCATCCGCCCGGCGGCTGCCCCAGATCACCGCGCAGCATCTCGATGGCGGAAGCCGGAAAGGCCACCTCGCGCTGCGGATCGAGGATATCCTGCGCCGAAAGGCCCTGGCTCACCATCATCAGCGCGAGATCGCCCACGACCTTCGAGGAGGGCGTGACCTTCACGATATCGCCGAAGAGGTCATTCGCGGCCCGATAGGCCTTGGCGACCTCGTGCCAGCGCGTTTCCAGACCAAGGCTGCGCGCCTGCTCTTTCAGGTTCGTGAATTGCCCACCGGGCATCTCGTGGAGATAGACTTCCGAAGCGCCGCATTTCAGGTCGCTCTCGAAGGCGGCATACTGGTTGCGGACGGCCTCCCAGTAGAATGAGATCTGGCGGATGGCCTCGGGGTCGAGCCCGGTGCCGCGCGTGGTCATCGCGAGGGCTTCCACGATCGAGCCGAGGCAGACCTGCGAGGTCGTGCCGCTCATCGCATCCATCGCGCAATCCACGGCATCGACACCCGCTTCCACCGCCGCGAGGATCGAGGCCGCGCCGATGCCGGAAGTGTCGTGCGTGTGGAAATGGATCGGCAGGCCGATCTCCTCCTTCAGGGTCTTCACCAGCAGGCGCGCGGCGGCAGGCTTCAGCAGCCCTGCCATGTCCTTGATGCCGAGAATGTGGCAGCCGGCCTTCTCGAGTTCGCACGCGAGTTCCACATAGTATTTCAGCGGATATTTGGCGCGGGCGGGGTCGAGAATGTCGCCCGTATAGCAGATCGCGCCCTCGGCAAGCCTGCCCGCGCGGCGAACCTGGTCAATCGCCACGCGCATGTTCTCGACCCAGTTCAGGCAATCGAAGATGCGGAAGAGATCGACGCCGTTCTCGGCGGCGCGATCGATGAAATCGCGCACCACGTTATCCGGGTAATTCGTGTAGCCCACGCCGTTGGCGCCGCGCAGCAGCATCTGCAGCAGGATGTTCGGCACCTGTTCACGAATGAGGCGCAGGCGCTCCCACGGGTCTTCCTGCAGGAACCGCATGGAGACGTCGAAGGTCGCCCCGCCCCAGCACTCGAGGCTGAAGAGTTGTGGCAGCCCCCGCGCATAGGCCGGCGCGATGGCCGCGAGATCATGCGTGCGCATGCGCGTCGCGAGCAGGCTCTGGTGGGCATCGCGCATGGTGGTGTCGGTAAGGAGCACGCGGCGCTCGCCACGCATCCATTCCGCGAAAGCCTCGGGGCCGAGCTGTTCCAGTTTCTGGCGCGTGCCCGGAACAGGCTCGTTCGCGAAGAGCGGCGGCACGGGCTCGCGCGCATGGGAATGCGGCTTCGGCCGGTCGCGCGTTTCCGGGTGACCGTTCACGGTCACGTCGGCGATGTAGGTCAGGAGCTTCGTCGCGCGATCCTTCCGGCGCGGCTGCTGGAAGAGCTCCGGTGTCTCGTCGATGAAGCGCGTGGTGTATGCGTTCGAGTGGAAATTCGGGTGACCCAGCACAGCCTCGAGGAAAGTGAGGTTGGTTGCCACGCCGCGGATGCGATATTCCCGCAAAGCGCGATCCATCCGCGCAATCGCTTCACCGGGCGTTGCGGCCCAGGCGATCACCTTTTCGAGCATCGGGTCATAGAAGCGCGTCACCACCGCGCCGGAATAGGCCGTGCCGCCATCGA
Organism: Methylobacterium sp.; assembly: GCA_020252865.1. Lineage (GTDB taxonomy): Bacteria > Pseudomonadota > Alphaproteobacteria > Rhizobiales > Beijerinckiaceae > Rhabdaerophilum. Next base: position 10,201 of record JADCCH010000213.1, on the reverse strand, counting down.
TTCGGATGCCGAAGCCCATCGCGCCACGATAGGCGGTGATGCGCCCGTAATCCGGGATGAAGTTGTTTTCCGGGTTCTCGGTGGTGATGCGGCATTGCAGCGCGTGCCCGTTGAGCGTGATCTCGTCCTGCGCGGGGATGCCCGAACGAAGCGTGCCATCCGCCTCGCGCTTGCCGATCGCCGCGCCATCGAGGATGCGGATCTGCGCTTTCACGAGATCGAGCCCGGTGACGACTTCCGTCACGGTATGCTCGACCTGGATGCGCGGATTGACCTCGATGAAATAGAACCTGCCGGTATCGGCATCCATCAGGAACTCGACCGTCCCGGCACCGACATAATTCGTGGCATGGCCGATGCGGAGCGCCGCCTGGCAGAAGGCCCCGCGCTGCTGGGGCGAAAGGTAGGGCGCGGGTGCCCTTTCGATGACCTTCTGGTTGCGGCGCTGGATGGAGCAATCACGCTCGAAAAGATGCACGATGGTGCCGTGACGATCTCCCAGGATCTGCACTTCCACGTGGCGCGCGCGGCGCACCAGCTTTTCGAGATAGACCTCATCCTTGCCGAAGGCGGCGCGGGCCTCGCGCTTGGCGGTGAAGACCGCATCGAGGAGCTGGTCCTCGTTCTCGATGGCGCGCATGCCGCGACCGCCGCCGCCCCAGCTCGCCTTGAGCATCACGGGATAGCCGATCGCGGCCGCGAGGCGCTTCACCTCATCGGCGTCATCCGGCAGCGGCGGTGTCGCCGGCATCACCGGCACGCTCACTGAAGCCGCGAGATTGCGCGCATCGACCTTGTTGCCGAGCGCGCGCAGGGTCTCCGGCGAGGGGCCGATGAAGGTGATGCCTGCTTCGGCGCAGGCCTCGGCGAATTCCGGGCTTTCCGAGAGGAAGCCATAGCCGGGATGGATCGCATCCGCCCCGGCTTCCTTCGCGACGCGGATCACCTCGGCGATCGAGAGATAGGCCTCCAGCGGGCCAAGTGGCTTCGCCAGATGGGGCCCGCGCCCGATGAGATAGGCCTCATCCGCCTTGAAGCGGTGGAGGGAGAGCTTGTCCTCCTCCGCGTAGAGCGCAATCGTGCGAATGCCGAGCTCGGTTGCGGCCCGGAAAACCCGGATGGCGATCTCGCTGCGATTGGCGACCAGAAGGCGACGAATGGGCATCGGCAGAACCCCGCAACTTTCCGAAACATTTCCCCGCGCCCCCCAGGCGTTTCGCCAGCGAAGCACGGGCCCATTGCCCCCGGTCTTCCGGGAAGCGGGGCCAAGAGTCGATCCGTCTTGCCCTGCATTTTGTGCAGTACCCCCATGCAAAAAACTGCAAATTGCCTCTGTTTTCGCCCCTCGCTTGAAATTGTTCCAACGACCGGCTTCTCTGTCAAAAAACGGCAGGACCATCGGGGGATGACCATGGAAGGCCAAGGCAAGGGGCACGTGCTCGCGATTGATCAGGGCACGACATCGAGCCGGGCCATCCTCTTCGATGCGGCGCTGAAACCGGTCGCGACGGGGCAGCAGGAATTCCGCCAGATTTTCCCGGCTTCCGGCCATGTGGAACATGATGCCGGGGAAATCTGGCAAACGGTTCTCGCGACCATGCGCGAGGCGATCGCGAAGGGCGAGGCGCAGCCTGCCGCGATCGGCATCACGAACCAGCGCGAAACCATCGTCATCTGGGATCGGGAGACCGGGAAGCCCGTCCATCATGCGCTGGTCTGGCAGGATCGCCGCACGGCCGAGATATGCGCGGATCTGCGCGGAAGGGGGCTCGAACCGTTCGTTTCGGACCGCACGGGTCTTCGGCTCGACCCTTATTTCTCCGCCACCAAGATCGCCTGGATGCTCGAGCATGTGCCGGGCCTGCGTGCGGCGGCGGCGGCCGGCAGGCTCGCCTGCGGCACGATCGATTGCTTCCTCATCTGGCGGCTCACGGGCGGCAAGGTCCATGCGACCGATGCCACCAATGCCTCGCGCACCTTGCTGATGGACCTGCGCACCGGCCAATGGGACCCGGAAATGCTGAAGCTCTTCGATATCCCCGCGAGCCTCCTGCCGGAGATCCGCGATTGCGCCGGTGATTTCGGGATGACCGATCCCGCGATCCTCGGGCGGCCGGTTCCCATCCGCGGTGTGGCAGGCGATCAGCAGGCGGCACTGGTGGGCCAGGCCTGCTTCTCGCCGGGCATGATGAAATCGACCTATGGCACCGGCTGCTTCGCGCTTCTGAATACCGGCACGGAGCCGGTGCCCTCGCGCAATCGGCTGCTGACAACCGTGGCCTATCAACTCGCCGGAAAGCGGCATTATGCGCTGGAAGGCTCGATCTTCATCGCAGGCGCGGCCGTGCAATGGCTGCGCGACGGCCTGAAGATCATCCAAAGCGCGCGCGAGACCGGTGATCTCGCGGAACAGGCGGACGACAAACAGGATGTGATTCTCGTGCCCGCTTTCGTGGGCCTCGGCGCGCCCTATTGGGATGCGGAGGCGCGCGGCGCGATCTACGGCCTCACGCGCAATTCCGGCCCGGCGGAATTCGCCCGCGCGGCACTCGAAAGCGTGGCCTTCCAGACCGCCGACCTGCTCGAAGCGATGCATGCGGATTGGGCGTGCCACGGCGCGGAAACGGTCCTGCGCGTCGATGGCGGCATGACCGCGAGCGACTGGACCATGCAGCGTCTTGCGGATTTGCTCGGCGCGGCGGTGGATCGGCCGAAGGTGCTGGAGACCACGGCACTCGGTGCCGCCTATCTCGCCGGGCTCGCGAGCGGGATTTATCCGGAAGAGGCGGAATTCGTGAAAAGCTGGGCGCTCGAGCGCCGGTTCACGCCCGCCATGCCGAAGGAGACGCGCGAGAAGCGTCTCGCGCTGTGGAAGGACGCCGTGCGGCGCACGCTGACGGCCTAGAGCATTTTTCGATCAAGTGGATACCGGTTGATCGGAGAAAATGCGCGAAACAATCAGAAATGAGCGCGGACGGCCTCTTTCAGTCAGGTCGGAGTCCGCTCTAGATCACGTTCCGTTCGAGCAGCGGTGTGTTCGCCAGCACGCGTTCGGGCGAGAGGTCCGCGAGGTCGAGGCTGGTGTAGCGCCCCTCCGCGATGAGTTCGGCCAGGCCGCGCCCCATGGCAGGGGCTTGTTGCAAGCCGTGGCCGGAGAAACCACAGGCGATGAAGCCGTTGACGAGGCCCGGCACCCGGCCCACCAGCGCGTTGTGGTCGAGCAGGTTCATGTCGTAATGCCCGGCCCAGGCGCGTCCCGGACGGATCGCCTCGAAGGCGGGGATGCGCGTGGCGAGCGCCGGCCAGATCACCTCTTCGAATAGCGCCCAATCCACCGCGAAATCGGTTCCGTGATCGGTCTCGTCAAGATCATCCGGCGAATAGCCGGTGATGTAGCCCTCGCCCTCGGGCCGCCACCACACGCCTGATTTGTCGATGATGAGCGGATGGCGCGGCAAGGCCTCCTTGCAGGAGAAGCTGAAAACGCTGCGCTTCTTCGCGTAGACCGGCACGGGAAAACCCATCGCGGCCGAGAGCGCGCGCGCGCCGGAAGCGCCGGCGGCATTGACCAGCGCAGCGCAACCGATGCGGCTGCCATCCTCGAGGGTCACGCCGGTCACGCGGCCGCTCGCGATTTCCACGCCCGTGACACGCCCCTTGCGATATTCGACGCCGAGCGACCGCGCCTTCGTGCGAAAGGCCTGCATCAGTCCATAGCCATCGAACCAGCCTTCACCCGAAACGCCATAGGAGCCGATGGCGAGGTCGGATGTCTCGAGCCAGGGGAAGGTCCGCTTCAGCTCGGCCGCATCCAGCAGCGCGATATCGGCGCCCATCTCGCACTGGATGGCGTTGTTCGCGGCGAAGCCTTCGCGATGGGCTTCCTCGCCGAGATAAAGATAGCCGCCCTCGTGCAGGCCCACATTTGGGCGGTCACTTTCCACGGCGAGGATCTCGCCGATCGCACGCAGAAACCCGATTCCATAGAGCGAGATCGCGATGTTCACCGGCTGGCTGAATTGCTGCCGGATGGAACCGGCCGAGAGGGCCGAGGCCGAACGCTGGTAGGTCATATCCGGCTCGACCACCAGGACGCGGCCGGGAAAACCGGGATGCGCGGCGAGATGCCAGGCAGTGGAGGAGCCGATCACCGCCCCGCCCGCAATAACCACGTCATGATTCTCTGCCATTCGCCTTCCCGCCGCCCTCGCAACCGCCGCAAAGCTTCGCTAGCTTATCGGCCAATCCAGCAACGCGCCCGGCCTGAGGCGCGACCATCCATGGAATGAAACCGATGAATCTCCTGGGCAAGACTTTCGCGTCGATTCTCTCGACTCCGCAAGAGGAGGCGCTCACGCTGCTCGAAGGCTTCGGCGTACCGCGCGCCACGCTCTCGGTTGGCAGCCGCATCCTGCGATCGCCGATCACGGGCGAGGAGATCGCCCAGTTGCGCGACACCACGCCCGGGGAAGCGGAAGCGGCCATCGCCCGCTCCGTGGCGGCCTTCCATGCCTGGCGGCAGGTGCCCGCCCCGAAGCGGGGTGAATTCGTGCGTCTCTTCGGGCAGGAACTGCGCGAGGCCAAGGCCGAACTCGGCCGCCTCGTGACGCTGGAAGCCGGCAAGATCACCTCCGAGGGCTTGGGCGAAGTGCAGGAGATGATCGATATCTGCGATTTCGCGGTCGGTCTCTCGCGCCAGCTTCACGGCCTTACCATCGCCACCGAGCGCCCGAACCACCGGATGATGGAAACCTGGCATCCTCTCGGGCCGGTGGGCGTGATTTCCGCCTTCAACTTCCCCGTCGCGGTGTGGAGCTGGAATGCAGCGCTCGCCCTTGTCTGCGGCGACAGTGTCATCTGGAAGCCTTCGGAGAAGACCCCGCTGACCGCGCTCGCCGTGCAGGCGATCCTGATGCGCGCGGCGGCGGCTTTCGAGGAGGCCGGCCATGGCGAAATCCCCGATGGCCTCTCCGAACTGCTGATCGGCGACGGGCGCATCGGTGAAATTCTCGTGGCCGATCATCGCGTGCCGCTCATCTCGGCCACGGGCTCCACGGCCATGGGCAGGCGCGTTGGCCCCAAGGTCGCCGAGCGCTTCGGCCGTGCGCTGCTCGAACTTGGCGGAAACAATGCCGCGATCATCGCGCCCACGGCCGATCTCGACCTTGCGCTCAGGGGCGTCGCCTTCGCGGCCATGGGAACGGCGGGCCAGCGCTGCACCACATTGCGCCGGCTTTTCGTGCATCGCTCGGTCTATGAGATGCTCGTGCCGCGCCTGAAGCAGGTCTGGGGTTCGGCGACCATCGGCGATCCGCGCGCCGCCGGCACGCTGATTGGCCCGCTGATCGACGAAGCGGCCTACAGCGCGATGGAAGCGGCGCTGGTTGACGCCCGCGCGCTGGGTGCCGAGATCACCGGCGGCGGCCTCGCCAGCGGCATGCCCGCCAGGGCCTTCTACGCCCGCCCCGCTCTGGTGGAAATGAAGGCGCAGGAAGGCCCGATGCTGCGCGAGACCTTCGCGCCCATCCTCTATGTGCTGCCCTATGATGATTTCGCGGAGGCCATCGCGCTCAACAATGCGGTGGGCGCGGGGCTTTCCTCGTCGGTCTTCACGCGGGATATCCGCGAGGCGGAGCTGTTCGTCTCGGCGACAGGCTCGGATTGCGGCATCGCGAATGTGAATATCGGCCCTTCGGGTGCCGAGATCGGCGGTGCCTTCGGCGGCGAGAAGGAGACCGGCGGCGGCCGCGAAGCGGGCTCGGATAGCTGGAAGACCTATATGCGCCGGGCCACCAACACCATCAATTACGGCAATGCCCTGCCTTTGGCGCAGGGCGTGAGTTTCGAGATTTCCGAATAGGGCGAGGCGGCTTCACGCCGCCCGGTCTTCCCGCGCCTCGAAGATCCAGGCCGCCACCGCGCCATAGATCACGTGGCCGACAAAGCTCATGAAGGAAAGCTGCCCGCCTTCACCGAGAAGGTAGAAGGAGAGGCCGCCAATCGGCGCCATGATGCCCAGTGCGTTGAGCCAGGTGAAGGTGCCCCAGGCGAGGCTGTCGCGCAGGCGCTCGTTGCCGTTGATGAAACGCGTGGCGATGAACCCGGTCGCCACGATCCAGAAGACCAGCGTCCCCAGCGTTGCTCCACCCTGCATCGCATGGAATACCGTGCCCGCCGTGAAGGTGAAGAACACGCTCGCATCGAGCAGGAGGCTCCAGCGCGGAATGAAGCGGGAAATGATCCAGTAGGCGATGGGGTAGCCGAGGATGCCGACCGCATAGTGCAGGGCTTCTCGAATGAGATAGGGCACCGACAGCCCGAACTGGTGCTGCGCGATGGCATCGATAAGCCCCGACGGCTCCAGCGGATAACCCAGAACCCATTTCGTGAAGACCCGCGCCCAGACCTCCCAGATCGCGAGGCCAACGGCGCCGCCGATGGCAAGATTGATGATCGTGCGCGTCGAAGGAACCGCGAATCTCGGCGCGGAATGGTCCATCATCGTCATGGCAACCCCCCTCGGCCAGGACCCTCTGTCCCCGCCCTCGCGGGAAAACATGCGCCAAGCTTGGCCGCGCGGGGAAACCACGATTGATCACGTCTTGGCCAGCGCTCCGTGAAAAACGCGGAATGATGGGCTCATTCGGCTTTGTCATTTGACACGGAGTGGTGAGCCGGGCTCTCTCCGGGAAGTGTTTTCACGGAAAATCGCGCGTGACCACGGCCGAACCTCGCCTTCCCGCTCCGCCGGTGACCACGACCGATGTGCTGAAGGCCACCGCACTTCTGCTCATCCTTGTCGACCATATTGGGCATTTCCTCGGGGATGACTGGGCGATCCTGCGCGTCATCGGGCGGCTTGGCGTCCCGATCTTCTTCTTCCTCATCGGCTTTGCCCGCAGGCGGGAGATCCCGTGGAGTTGGCTGGCGCTCGGCATCTTGCTCACGGGCGCGGATTATCTCTGGCTCGGCGCGCTGGAGGATGTGCAATTGAACATCCTTTTCAACTTCGCGCTCATCCGTCTCGCCCTGCCGATCGTGGAGCGGTTTATCGAGCGAAGCTTCCTGCGGTTGGTGCTTCTGCTTCTTGGCTGTGCCCTGCTGATGCCGCTCGTCAATCCCTGGCTCGAATATGGTGCGGAGGGCTGGCTTTTCGCGACATTCGGGCTGATGCATCGCAAGATGCTGGCCGATGCCTCCGTTGGGCCCTTGCGTGATTTTGCTGCTTTGGTCGCCTTCGCGGTCTATGCCGTGGTGGAGCAGCGGGATTATGGTTTCGGCCTTCTGAACACGGGGCTTCTGGTGCTGGGGCTCGGCGCCATTGCGATGATCCTCCGGGATTTCCGGCGCGGGGATTCAAGGTTCCAGCCTCCGCCCGGCCTGCGACAGGCCTTGCGGTTCTGCGGGCGGCACAGCCTCGAAATCTATGCCGCGCAGATCGTGCTGCTTGCGGCGCTCGGCAGCTTGTGGTCCACCGACGGCGAGGACACCGAAACCGGGGAGACCGATGACCAGGCCGCTTGAGGGATTGAAGGTTCTCGAACTCGCGCGCATTCTCGCCGGGCCCTGGGTGGGGCAGACGCTGGCCGATCTCGGGGCGGATGTCGTGAAGGTCGAGCGCAAGGGCGCGGGCGACGATACGCGCGCCTGGGGCCCTCCCTTCGTGGTAAAGGCCGGTGGCGGCGATCTCGGCGCGGCCTATTTCCACGCCTGCAACCGGGGAAAGCGTTCCATCGAGGCGGATTTCGAAAGCGCCGAGGATATCGCGATGATCCGCGATCTCGTGCGCGCGGCCGATGTCGTGGTCGAGAATTTCAAGGTCGGCGGCCTCGCGAAATACGGGCTCGATGCTGAAAGCCTGCGCAAGCTGAAGCCATCGCTCATCTATACCTCCATCACCGGTTTCGGGCAGGACGGGCCCTATGCGGCCCGCGCGGGCTATGATTTCCTGATCCAGGGAATGGCCGGCGCGATGGACATCACCGGCCAGCCCGAGGGACAACCGACCAAGGCAGGCTATGCAACTGCGGATATCTTCACCGGCATGTATGCGAGCGTCGCGATCCTTGCGGCCCTGCGCCGGCGCGATGCCACGGGCGAGGGTGCCACGATCGATTGTGCTTTGCTCGACAGCCAGATCGCGGTGCTCGGCAATCAGGCGCTGAATTATCTCGTTTCGGGCAAGACACCGAAACGCCTCGGCAATGCCCACCCGAACATCGTGCCCTATGAGGTGTTTCCGGTCGCGGATGGCTACATCATCATCGCGAGCGGCAATGACGGGCAATATCGCAAGCTCTGCGCGGCGATCGGCGGGGAAGAACTCGCCACCAACCCGGATTACGCCACCAATCGCGATCGCGTGGAGAAGCGCGCGACCCTCGTGCCGGCCCTTTCCGCGCTCACCGCGAAAATCCCCAAGGTGGAGATCCTCGCGCGGCTCGAAGCGGCGGGCGTGCCGGCCGGGCCGATCAACGATCTCGGCGAGGTCTTCGCCGACCCGCAGGTGATGCATCGCCGGGTGCGCGTGAACCTTGCAAACCCGGAGGCCGAAGCGGGCACGGTGCCCTCCGTGCGATCCGCGTTTCTGCTCGACGGCGAGCCGCAGATCTCGCCGCGCCACGCGCCCGGCCTCGGGCAGCATACGTCCGAAATCCTGGCCGATCCGAACTGGAACTCCCGCAGACAGGGCTGATCATGACCGCCATCGCTCCCCGCCGCGCCGCCGATATCCTCGTGGCGCAACTCGTCAAGCAGCAGGTGACTGACATCTTCTGCGTGCCGGGCGAGAGCTACCTCGCGGTGCTCGACAGCCTGCATGACGCCTCGATCCGCGTCACGGTCTGCCGGCAGGAGGGCGGGGCCTGCATGATGGCCGATGCGGTGGGGCGCCTCACCGGCCGTCCCGGCATCTGCTTCGTCACCCGCGGTCCGGGTGCGCTCAATGCCGCGCCGGCGATCCATATCGCGCATCAGGATTCGATTCCGCTCATTCTGTTCGTGGGGCAGATCGAGCGCGCTGCGCGCGAGCGTGGCGCCTTCCAGGAACTCGATTACCGCGATGTCTTCGGCTCCATGACCAAATGGACCACCGAGATCGACGATGCCCGGCGCATTCCCGAGATCATCCATCGGGCTTTCCATGTCGCCATGTCCGGCCGCAAGGGCCCGGTGGTGATCGCGCTGCCGGAGGACATGCTGACCGAGATGGCGGCGGTCGCCGATGCGCCCTTCGTGGAGCCGCTCGAGACGCACCCGTCGCTCTCGCAGATGGCGCAGCTCCAGAAGCGGCTCTGGGCCGCGAAGAAGCCCATCGTGATTGTCGGCGGCACCGGCTGGAACCAGCAGGCGGTAGGCCGCCTCGTGCGTTTCGCAGAAGCCTTCGACCTGCCGGTCTCGAACTCCTTCCGCCGGCAGATGCTCTTCCCTGAGCGGCACGGCCAGTATGTCGGCAATCTCGGCATCGGGCCGAACCCGCCGCTGCTGCAATACATCCGCGACGCCGACCTCATCCTCGCGATTGGCGCGCGCCTCGGCGAGATGCCCTCGCAGGGTTATTCGCTGCTGGACATTCCCGGCGATGGCGGAAGGCTCATCCATGTCCATCCAGGCGCGGAGGAACTCGGCCGCGTCTATGCGACGAAGTTGCCCATCCATGCGAGCATGGAGGGTTTCGCCGCCGCGCTGCAGACACTTCAGCCGCCGAAGGAAAGGCCCTGGAGCGACGCCAAGGCCGCACTCCACGCCGAATACCGGAAATGGACCGAAGTTCCGACGAACATTCCCGGCACTTTGCAGATGGGCCCGGTGATGGCCTATCTCCGGGATAACCTTCCGGCGGATTCCGTGCTCTGCAACGGCGCGGGGAATTATGCGACCTGGCTTCACCGCTATTACATGTTCAACGGCTACGCGACGCAGGCTGCGCCGACCTCCGGCTCCATGGGCTATGGCGTGCCAGCGGCCGTGGGCGTGAAGCGCGCCTTCCCGGAGAAGATGGTGGTCGCCTTCGCCGGCGATGGCTGCTTCCTGATGAACGGGCAGGATTTCGCGACCGCCATGCAATATGATCTTCCAATCATCGTGCTCGTCATCGACAACCGCATGTATGGCACCATCCGCATGCATCAGGAGCGGGAATTCCCAGGCCGTGTCTCGGCCACCGAATTGAAGAACCCGGATTTCGCGGCCTATGCCAGAG
>JADCCH010000212.1 GCA_020252865.1 Methylobacterium sp. | reverse complement strand
GTGTTTCCGCCTTCTTCGAAAAGCGGAAGGCGCATTGGGTGCGATAGCTCAGTCGCAGGAGGGTGGCGCGCCCATTCTTCCAGCGATCGCGCAAGGCACGCATCCGTGGGGAAACCGCGAGCCCGCGGTAGAAATAGCGCAGCGTGGCGCCGGGCACGGAAAGGCTGTTCAGCGGGATGTCCGGGGTCCACACCGATGCGCGATCCTCGTGCTTCGAAGCGATCGACCTGCTCACGCCCCGGAACTTGCGTCGGGCTTGAGGTTGCGCGCCCGACGGCGCAGCAGGAAGGGCAAGACAGCCGCGATCACCACGAACCGCATGACATGGTGCGAGGCGAGGTAGAGCGGATCGAGCGCCAGCGCCATGCCAAGCACGATCATCGCCTCAAGCCCGCCCGGCGCGAAGGCAATGATGGCCTCGACCGGTGGCACTCCGGCGATCAGGATGGCCAGCACCACGCCCAACACCGTGACAGCCATCGCCGCGATGAACGAAACGAAAGCGGGCAGGAACAAGCCGTGCAGCGCCTGAAGCGTGATTCCCGCCACGCGCGAACCGGCAAAAATGCCGATCAGGAACATCGAGGCATCCATGATGAAGGCTGGCGGCACGCCCGGCAGCCAGCCGGTGGCATGGGTGAGGCCCCCGGCGGCCATGCCACCGAACATGAAAGGTGCCAGCATCCGGATGCGTTCGAACAGGAAAGCCAGGGCCACCGCCAACGCCATCATCAGCGCGAAGGCCGGGGCGGTAATCACCTCAGCCTCGATCACGCGACCGGTTGTTGCGGAGAAACTGACGGCACTGGGCAGGATTGCCACGAGAAAGAACACGCGGAAAACCTGCACCATCGCCACGCGGGACATATCCATGCCGGCGGCGGCGCTCGTGGCGAGAACCACCGACATCGCTCCCGGCAGGGAGCCGAACAGCGCCGCATCCTTCGGCCAGTTGAAAAACCGGACCAGCACGAATTGACTGGCAAGCGTGATCCCCACGATGGTCATCGCCAGGATCAGCAGCGATAGCGGATAACGGGCGACCGCTTCGAGCATTTCCGGCGTGATCGCAGAACCCATCGCGACCCCCGCGAAGAGCAACCCGATATCGCGCAACAGATCGGGCATCGCCACCCGCGAGCCGGCCGCGAGCAGGAATACCACGCCCAACATTGATCCGGAAAGCCAGGCCGCGGGCAGGCCGAGGGCCTTGAAGATCAGCGCGCCGGCGAGCCCGGCCGCCAGCGTGCGCAGAAGCAGCATCGCCGGGCCGAAATCAGGCATCGGCCATGGCGCGCGCCCGGATGCGTGCCGCGAGGCGGTTTGCGGCTTCCGCCACATCCTCACCCTTGCGCAGATAGCACAGGCGCAGGAAGCCCTCGCCGCCCGTGCCGAAAGCCGTGCCCGGCGCGAGCCCGACGCCGGCATGATCAACGAGATCGAAGGCGAGCGCGCGGGTATCCGTCGCGCCTTCGACACCGAAGAACAGGTAGAACGCGCCCGGCGGCGGCGCGAGGCGGAAGCCCGGCACGGCGGAAAGGGTTGTGATCAGTTTATCGCGATTGAGCTTTGCCTGGCGAACCTGCTCGGCAATGAAGGAATCGCCCCCTTCCAGCGCAGCGATACCCGCACGCTGCGCGAAAACGGGCGTGCCCGAGCTTGAATACTGGATAAGATTGATGACGACCTGCGCAAGGGCTGGAGGCGCCTCCAGCCAGCCCATGCGCCAGCCGGTCATGGCCCAGTTCTTCGAAAAGGTCTGCACGAAGAGGATGCGATCCTCCTCGGTCATCAGGTCGCGGAAGGAGGGCGCAAGCGGACCGCCATGGAAGAACTGGCCGTAGATCTCGTCGGCGATGATCCAGAGGCCATGCTTGCGGGCGAGGGCCAGCATCGCCCGGACTTCGTCGAGCGTCGCGGTCCATCCCGTGGGGTTCGCGGGAGAGTTGATGCACAGCGCCCGGGTGCGCGGGGTGATCACCCGCGCGATATCGTCGATATCGAGCTGCCAGCCGGAATTCCCGAAGCGCATCGGCACTTCTCGGGTGGTGGCGCCGGCCACCTCCAGCGCACCGCGGAAATTCGGCCAGGCCGGCGTGGGAACGATCACCTCGTCACCCGAACCGGCCGTCATCCGCACCGCGATCTGCAGCGCATGCATGCCGCCATTCGTAACGAAAATGCGCTCCGCTCCCACCTTGTGGCCCGAGATTCGGCTGAGATAGGCCGCGATGGCCTCACGAAGCGGCGGAATGCCGGCCTGATGCGTGTAGAACGTTTCGCCTTCCGCGAGCGACCGGCTGGCAGCCTCGATGATGAAGGTTGGCGTGGCGCGATCTCCCTCCCCCACCCAGAGCGGCAGGAGGCCCGGCCTGTTTCGACCATAATCGAAGACCTCGACAATGCCGCTTGACGGCGCAGCGAGCGCTTCGGGGCGAAGGGGGAAACAATCCGGTGAAAGCATGGCTCTTCATGCGGGAAAGACCGGCGAAGAGCAATCGCGCCATGTCGATCGTTTGATGAAATGACGTGATGGATAGGCCGGGCGGGTGATGCAGAAAAGGGCGGCCAGTGCCCTGCCGTCCTCTCGTTCTTTCCGACTTTTGCTCATTTCCTCAGCAGATCGCGGATTTCGGCCAGCAGCTTCTCCTGCGCGCTCGGCTCGGGCGGGGCGGGCGGAGCGGCGGCCTCGGTCTTCCTCAGGCGGTTCATCCATTTCACCACCAGGAACAGCACCCAGGCGATGATGATGAAATTGATCGAGACGGTGATGAACTTGCCATAGGCGAGCACGGCGCCCTGCTTCGCGGCCTCCGCCACGTTGGTCGCGGTCACGCCCTTGGAGAGGGCGATGAAGGCGTTGTCGAAGTTCAGTCCGCCCGTCAGCGCACCGATGATCGGCATGAAGACATCACCCACCAGGGAGTCGACGATCTTGCTGAAGGCCGCGCCGATGATGACACCGATCGCAAGATCGACAACATTGCCCTTGAGGGCGAATTCCTTGAATTCTTTCAGCATTGGCATGTTCCCCTGCCTTTTGCGGATGCCGGAAAGCCCCCCGCTCCCGCGCAAGCCCCGGCTCTCGGGCCCCGCTTCCTGCCCGCGGCCGCGAAACGTAGGTCAAAAGTCGAGAACGCTCAAGGCGATCGCCTGAGCATCGCCTCTTGTGCGCGGAGGCTGGCGGCGCGATCATGGAACGAGAGGCCGTGCGGCAGCCGCAGGCCGGAGATGGGGGAATGACCGGGGATGCTGGCCGGCTGGGTCGCGGTTTCGGCCGCACTCATCTATCTGATGATCCTGTTCGGTGTTGCCTATCTTGGCGACACGAAAGGTCGTTTCCTGCTCGAAGGCCGGCTCCGGCCGACGATCTATGCCTTCGCGCTCGCCGTCTATTGCACCTCCTGGACCTTTCTGGGTTCCGTGGGGCTGGCCTCGCGCAACGGGCTCGACTTCCTGCCGATCTATATCGGGCCGCTGATCGTCATCCTGCTGGGATTGCCCCTCATCGCGCGGGTTATCCACATTGCGCGGGTGCATCGCATCACTTCGGTCGCCGATTTCATCGGCTCGCGTTATGGCAAGAGCGTCAAGGTCGCGGCGCTTGTCGCGTTGATCGCGATCATCGGGACGGTTCCCTATATCGCCCTGCAGCTGAAGGCGATTTCGGCAGCGCTGGAAACGATCGTGCTGCGCGAACTGGGCTATGTGCCGCAGATTTCGGGCCTCTCGGCGCTGGGCGACATCTCGCTGTTCGTCACGCTCGTGCTGGCCGCGTTCGCCGTCGCTTTCGGCACGAGGCATGTGGATGCGACCGAGCACCAGAACGGACTGATGCTGGCAATTGCGGCGGAATCCTTCGTGAAGCTGCTGGCCTTCATCGCGGTGGGCGTCTTCGTTGTCTAT
>JADCCH010000211.1 GCA_020252865.1 Methylobacterium sp. | reverse complement strand
TACCGCATTTTTCTTTCGAAGAACCGGTATCCACTTCTTCGAAAAAATGCTCTAGAGAATGAACCGCGAGAGATCGGCATTCTTCGCGAGTGTCCCCACCTCGCGTTCCACAAGATCGCGGTCGATCAGGATGGTCTCGCCCGAGCGGTCGGTCGCGGTGAAGCTCACTTCGTCGAGCACGCGTTCGAGGATGGTCTGCAGCCGCCGGGCGCCAATGTTCTCGACATTGGAATTCACCTCGAAGGCCGCGCGCGCGATCGCCGCGATGGCATCATCCCGGAAATCCAGAGTCACGCCTTCCGTGCCCATCAGCGCCACATATTGCTTGATGAGCGAGGCTTCCGTCTCGGTGAGGATGCGCCGGAAATCCTCCTCGCCCAGCGGCTTCAATTCCACGCGGATCGGCAGGCGGCCCTGCAATTCGGGCAGGAGATCCGAAGGTTTCGCGACATGGAAAGCGCCGGAAGCGATAAACAGCACATGGTCGGTCTTCACCGGGCCGTGCTTGGTGGAAACGGTGGTGCCCTCGATCAGCGGCAGGAGATCGCGCTGCACGCCCTCGCGGGAGACATCGGCCCCGGCGCGGCCGTCGCGCGCGGCGATCTTGTCGATCTCGTCGAGGAAAACGATGCCGTTTTCCTCCACCGCGCGAATGGCATCCGCCGTGATGCGATCCTGGTCGATCAGCTTGTCGCCCTCTTCCGCCAGAAGCGGCTCATAGGCATCCCGCACACTCATCCGGCGCGGCTTGCCCCGCCCCGCGAAGGCCTTGCCGAACATGTCCGAGAGGTTCATCGCGCCGATCTGCCCGCCCATGCCGGGGATTTCAAGCATGGGAAAGCCGGTCTGGGCGGGCTGGAGCTCGATCTCGATCTCTTTATCCGCAAGCTCGCCCGCATGGAGCTTCTTGCGGAAGGCGTCGCGCGTGGCGGGAGAGGCGGTGGAGCCCACCAGCGCATCGAGCACGCGGTTCTCCGCTGCGAGATGCGCCTTGGCCTTCACCTCCTTGCGGCGCCGCTCGCGCTCAAGCCCGATGCCGACCTCCACCAGATCGCGCACGATCTGCTCCACGTCGCGGCCGACATAGCCGACCTCGGTGAATTTCGTGGCCTCGACCTTCAGGAACGGCGCGCCCGCAAGCTTTGCGAGGCGGCGCGCGATCTCGGTCTTGCCGCAGCCGGTAGGGCCGATCATGAGGATGTTCTTCGGCAGAACCTCCTCGCGCATCGCTCCTTCGAGCTGCTGGCGGCGCCAGCGGTTGCGCAGCGCGATGGCGACCGCGCGCTTCGCCTCGGGCTGGCCGACGATGAAGCGATCGAGCTCGGAAACGATCTCGCGGGGGGAAAAGGTGGTCATGCGTGGGAATCCTGCGCATTGGCCGGGAACCTGCGACGAAGGGGGGCGGGCAGAGCCATCAGTGTCAGGCGCCGCAGGGGCTGCCAGCCAATGCTGAGGCCGAGGATGATCGCCCCCAGGGCAAGAAGGGCGGCCGGAACGGTCGCGGTGGTGATCGCCGCCT
Source organism: Methylobacterium sp. (assembly GCA_020252865.1). Taxonomy (GTDB): domain Bacteria; phylum Pseudomonadota; class Alphaproteobacteria; order Rhizobiales; family Beijerinckiaceae; genus Rhabdaerophilum. The sequence goes on along the minus strand of JADCCH010000211.1, from coordinate 3,285 downwards.
CCTTGAAGAGCGTGCCGAGCGCGATACCGGTATAGACCAGCGCCGAAACGAGCAGCGCCCGCCGATCGATGATGAGAGCCACCATCGAGAGCGAGAGGAACAACCCGATCATTGCGATGGCCTTCGCCGGGTTCACGGTTGCGACTCCGCCGAAAACTTCCTGGATGAAGCTGTGCACGATGAGCGGCGCGGAGAGCAGATGCAGCCAGAAGGCGATATCCGTTCGGCGCGTCTCCCGGCGCGGGTCGCTCATGTCGAAGCGCATGGCGAGCAGGAAGATCAGCACGCCGATCAGCAGGATGATGAGCCCGGCGAATCGCTCCACGAAGCCGGGCGCCAGCGCCGTCAGGAACACGAAGGCCGAGCCCGCCAGCACGGCCACGCCCGCTGCCACGGTCACCGGCACGCGGAAACGCAGGTAATGCAGCCAGACCACGCCAACGGTCAGCAAGGCCGCCAGTGACAGGGCCAGACGGTCCCCGAAGGCGCCGGAGCGCCGGCCAAAATCGAAGACGCGATCAAGGCGGGAGGCATCGAGCCCCCCGATCATCGCCGCCCAGAGATAGATCGAAACCAGGGCCGAGCCGGTGAAGAGCACGAGCAACACGATGCTGGGCAAGGCCATGCGATGGCGGCGCGAGAACAGTTCCGCGAGGCCCCAGATCAGCCCCGTCATGATCGGCGCTGCAACCGCGGGCCTGACCGATTCCAGCAGGAAATAGCTTGCGGCCCCCACGAAGAGCGAAATGCCGATCACCACGAAGATATCCGCAAAACCGGAGATGAAGCGGAGTTTCTCGCGGTCCTGCTCGGGCTCGAATTCGCGCCGGGCGAGATCGTCGGCCAAATCGCGCAGGCCATCCGCCTGCTGCGCCGTGACGATGCCGCGCTCGACCGCCAGGCGCAGGACGGGTTCGGAAATCATGCACCGATGCTTTCGATAAGGAGGGAATGGTTGGTGTAGACGCAGATGTCGCCGGCGATCTTCATGGAGCGGCGCACGATCTCCTCGGCGTCGAGAGCCGTGTCGGCCAGCGCACGGGCCGCCGCGAGCGCATACATGCCGCCCGAGCCGATGCCCATGATGCCGCCTTCCGGCTCCAGCACATCGCCCGTGCCGGAAAGCACGAGGCCGGTATGCTTGTCGGCGACCAGCATCATCGCCTCGAGCCGTCGCAGATAGCGATCCGTGCGCCAGTCCTTCGCGAGTTCCACGCAAGCGCGCATCAACTGCCCGGGATATTGCTCGAGTTTCGCTTCGAGCCGCTCGAACAGCGTGAAAGCATCGGCCGTGGCGCCCGCGAAGCCGCCGATCACCTCGCCCTTGGCGAGGCGGCGCACCTTTTTCGCATTGCCCTTGATGATGGTCTGGCCGAGGCTCACCTGCCCGTCGCCGCCGATCGCGGTTCGGCCGCCCTTCTTCACCATCAGGATGGTGGTGGCGTGCCAGGCGTTGTTCTGCCACCCCTGGGCCGGCTCTCTCTCGTTCTGCATCCCGCGCTTCCTTGCTCGGGCCTGAATGTAGAGGCTCGCGGGCGGAATTGCCAAGGCGGCCGTGGACCACAGTCGTGCTTTTCCTTTTCGCCCGCATGTTCTAAAGCCTCGCGACAAGTGGCCGCGCGCCACGGGAAGACGGGAGCAGGCCATGCGCCGCGCAGAGGTGAAACGCGAGACCGGCGAAACGAAGATCGCCGTCGCCCTTGATCTCGACGGAACCGGGCGGGCGGATATCGCCACCGGCATCGGTTTCCTCGATCACATGCTGACTTTGCTCGCCCGCCATTCCATGATCGATTTCCTCGTGCGCGCCGAGGGCGACCTGCAGGTGGATGACCACCACACCACCGAAGATGTCGGCATCGCGCTCGGGCAGGCGCTCCGGCAGGCTTTGGGTGCCAAGATCGGTATCCGCCGCTATGCCGATTGCCTGATGCCGATGGACGAGACGCTGGCCCGTGTGGCGCTCGACATTTCGGGCCGGGCCTTCCTCGTCTTCAAGGCGGAATTCCCGAGCGAAAAGATCGGCACCTTCGATACCGAGCTTGTGCGCGAATTCTTCCAGGCCTTCGCGGCCAATGCGCAGGTGACGCTGCACGCCGAGGCGCTTTATGGCACAAACAGCCATCACATCGCCGAGGCTTTGTTCAAGGGCCTCGCCCGTGTGCTGCGCCACGCCACCGAAATCGATCCGCGCGCGAAGGATGCCGTTCCTTCCACCAAGGGGACCCTTTCGATCTGATGAGGTCGGTCTGATGGCCCGCTACACGGTGCATGTGAAGGGCGAAGGGCCCGATGCCCTGGCCCGCGCACAATTCGTGCGGGATGGGTTTTCGTGGGCGGCTCTCGCCTTTGGCCCGTTCTGGTTGTTCGCGAAGGGCGCGTGGATTTCGGCGCTGCTGCTCATCGCGCTGCTGATGGGAATGGCGATGCTGCTGGGTTCGATCGGGATAGCGGTGATGTTTCCGCTGGTTTCCCAGCTGGTTTATTTCCTTGTTGCGCTGGAATCGGGCGCGATCCGGGCCTGGGAGCTGGAACTCAAGGGCCATCGTTTCGCGGGCGTGATCTCGGGCGATGATCGCGACGTGATGGAACGCCGCTTTTTCGAGGAGGCCCTCGGCGAAGCGGCCGCTCCCGCGCCGGTTTCCTTGCCTTATCCTTCGGAAAACGCGCCGCGCGCAACGAGCGGATTGCCGATCATCGGGCTTTTTCCCAATCCCTCCCGCCCCCGAGGCAACCGCCCATGAAGGTCGCGCTGATCGATTATGGCGCGGGAAACCTGCATTCCTGCGGCAAGGCGCTCGAGCGTGCGCTCGCGGCCAACGGGCAGGCAGGAACCGTTGAGGTGGGCTCCAATCCGGAGGTGATCGCGACGGCGGATGCCCTCGTGCTGCCCGGTGACGGCGCCTTCAAGGATTGCCGTGATGAATTGGCTGCCGTTTCCGGCCTTGAGCAGGCCTTGCACGAGGCTGTCCGCGTGAAGGCCCGTCCCTTTCTCGGCATCTGCGTGGGCATGCAACTGCTGGCGGATATCGGCGAGGAGCGCGGGGAAACCGCCGGCCTCGGCTGGATTCCCGGTCGCGTGGTGGCGCTCGATCCGGCCGAGCGGCATCTCAAGGTGCCACATATGGGCTGGAACACGCTGGAATCGCGTGGGTCACACCCCGTGCTGAAGGACGTGCCCTTCGGCGAGAAGGCCTTGCACGCCTATTTCCTGCATTCCTTCCACCTGTTGCCGAAACATGCGGGCGATTTGCTGGCAATTGCCGATTATGGCGGGCCGGTCTC
>JADCCH010000210.1 GCA_020252865.1 Methylobacterium sp. | reverse complement strand
TGGTGAAGCGGAAGAGATGCCCGAAGGAATTGTGCGACATAGCACGGGGCTTTAGCCGGAAACCCCTGAACTGTAAAAGGGGTCAGCGGACCTCGACCCGTAACCGGAATTTCCGCGTCTCACGCCCTCCGCTGTTGGTTTGATCCGCCTCGCGGATCAACGCAAAATCGAAGCTGTCGCTGCCTTTGAAGCCGGGCTTGGACTTATAGTAGAGGTCCAAGGCCCTTAACGTGATCTTTCCACAGCGCTTGTCGTCAACGGAGACATTCCGTCTCTGGAGATAGGCTTGGCCGTGTTTCGGCTCTTCCGTGATGTAAGGAGTGCCCATATCCCGCGGCTTGCAATCCGGCCCCACAGCCATCATCCGCAGGGCTCTGACCGGTTTCCCGGATTCTGCCGCTATGGAATTGTTTTGGGCGAGAGCGATTGGAGCCCAGAATGCCAGTAGACCCAGTGACAAAAGCAATTTTTTCATATGACCCTCAATGCACCTTCGCCATCGGCTGAGCCGGCGCGCCGCCCCAGACCGTGTTGGCCGGGATCTGCTCGCCCTTCATCACGAGGGTGAGCGGGTGGAGTTGCGCGAAATCACCGACTTTCGTGTCGTAGAGAACGGTGGAGAAAGAGCCGATGGTGACGCCCTCGCCGATCTCGATCCGCCCGACCTTCATCACGCGGTCCTCGTAGAGATGCGTCTGGAGGCAGGAGAAATCGTTCATCGCCACGTGATCGCCGATCGAGACGCAATCAAATTCGGTGATGTCGGTCGTGTCCATGTAGACGCCCGAACCGATTCGGCAGCCGAAAAAGCGCAGGATGAAGGGCAGATAGGCCGTGCCGCGCAGGTGTTCCAGCAGCACCTTTCCGCCCAGCCCCCAATAGAGCACGGCGACGGCCTCGGTGCGCATGGCCCACCAGCTCCACATCGGCCGTGCAAGCGGCTTGTAGACCCCCATCATCGCCCATTTGATGGCGCAAACGCAGGCGACCATGATGATCGGCATCACCACGCTGGCCGCAACGAACCAGCCAGCCGCCTCACCATATTCACGCTGCTCCAACGCCGGAAAAACGAAGAAGAACATCGCGATGGAGCCCAGCGTGAGGAACAGCATGGTCGGGAAGGTGGTGTGCATGGCCTCGAACACCGCGCGCCACAGCTTCATCAAGAAGGGCGGCTCATAGGTCCAGTTCGCGGCGACACCCTCGAATTTCTGGCGCACCGGGAACTTGATCGGCGGGGAGCCGAACCAGGTCTCGTCGCGCTGCGTCTCGCCATGCTCCGGTGCCTTGGATTTCACGCCGATCAGCGTGCCCTCACGCAAATGCGTGCCATGGCCGATGACGGCATTGTTGCCGACGAAAACGCGATCCTCGATCAGCGTCTTCTTGAAGGTGACCCAGCCGCGATGGATATCCTCGTCGCCGAGCGAGCATTCATCGGCCATGAAGCTCTTCGAGCCAATGGTGAGCAGGTCATAGCGCGCGCCGATATTCGTCGAAATCTCGGCACCCTTGCCGATGCGCGCACCCATGAGGCGATACCAGGCCCGCATGTAGGTGGTCGCATAGAGCGAGGAGAGCGTGTCGAGCGACACTTCCGTGCACAGGTTCACGATCCACTGGCGCAGATAGAGCCAGGAATGCAGCGAATAGGTGCCCGGCTGCAGCCGGCGCGGCATCAGGGTCCAGCGCACGAGGATGACGAAGGCAATCGTGAAGACCACCAGGGCCGCGCCCATGATCCAGGCGACGATGGGCAGCACGTGATACCACTGCACCCAGTCGGCCGAGTTGATGAGTACCGCCTCGATGGTGTCATAGACGAAGAAGGCGGGGAAAAGCGGCATGAGGCCGATGCCCGAGACCGCGATGATCAGAAGGCCATAGACCCAATATTGCAGATGCCGCCAGACCTGGCCCGGCAGCGAACGCTCCGGAAGGGTCGCGGGGTCGATGACGCCGACTTTCCTCGCAGGTGAGCCGTCCCAGATCTCGAACGGCTTGATCTGGACGCCGGCGGGGATGGCCGACATATCCTCGATGCGGGCATCATGCCCGATGCGGCAGCCAGCCGGCACCATCACCTGGTTGCCGATATAGCTGTCCGCGCCGATCGCCACTTCGCCGATGATGAGCTCACCGCCGATCACCTCGGCATTGGCGATGTTCGCCTTGTGGCCGATGGAGACGCCCGCGCCAATCTTCACGAGATCGGCCGCGCCGAATTGCGCATGGGCGATCATCACGCCGGAGCCCACCTTCGCGCCCAGCAGGCGCAGGTAGAGCCGCATGATCGGCGAGTTCGCAAGATAGCTCGGATGCGCCAGCGCATAGAGGCGCTGCACGAACCACCAGCGGAAGAAATAGGCGCCCCAGAGCGGATAGCGCCCCGGCTTCGTGCGGCCCATGACGACCCATTTCAGCGCAACCACGAGGAAGAGCGTGCCGAACTTGATGGCGGCATAGGCCCCGCAAAGGATGCCCACCTGATTCCAGAACGAGAAATTCATCTCGTGGATGACCATGTAGGTCAGGAAGACGCCCAGCCATTGCAGGGTCGAGATCGTGAGGATCAGCGGCATGGCCAGCCCTTGCGCGATCGTGCAGGCGATGCGGCGCGCGAGCGGCGGGGGCGCGAAGGAGAGATCCGGCGGCGGGCCCTGGAGATGTCCGAACTTGGCATCCAGCTCCGCGCCGATCTTCCGAAGGGTGCGGTGCTGGTAGATGTCCTGCAGCGTGATGCCGGTGAAGCTCGGGTTCTCGCGCACGATCGAGATGAACTGCGCGGCGATCAGGGAGTGGCCGCCGAGATCGAGGAAGAAATCCGCCTCGAAGGTGATGGCGCGACCGGGCAGGACCCGCTTCGCGGCGGCCAGAAGCATGGCCTCCGTGTGCGTGCGCGGCGGTTCCTCGTCATTCGCGGCGAAGATCGCTTCGCTGAGCGGCATCGCCTTCAGCGCCTTGCGGTCGGTCTTGCCGGAGATGAGGCGCGGCAATTCGGGAACGGTCTCGAACCGCTCGGGGATCATGTAGGGCGGAAGCCGGCGCTTCAGTTCCTCGCGCAGCGTCGTCGCGGCAATGATCGCCTTGGGTTCGGGCACGCAGAAGGCCACGAGGCGCTCCATGCCGCCATCATTGCGCACCACGACGGCCGCCTGCAGCACGTCGTCGGAATCAACCAGCGCGCTCTCGATTTCGCCAAGCTCGACGCGGAAGCCGCGAATCTTTACCTGGTCGTCGATGCGGCCATGGAACGCGATGTTGCCCTCGCCATTGAGGCTCACCGCATCGCCCGAACGATAGAGGACCGGATCGGACCCGCCCTCGCGGAAGGGGTTCGCGATGAACTTCTCGTTCGTGAGGTCGGGCCGGGCGAGATAGCCCTGCGCCACGCCTGGGCCGCCGATGAGGAGTTCACCCTCCTGCCCGGGGCCGAGCAGGTTCATGTTCTCGTCGACGATATACACCGTGTAGTTGGGGATCGGGCGGCCGATGGTTACCGGCTTGCCGTGCTGCACTTCTTCCACGGTGGCCACCACGGTCGCTTCCGTGGGGCCATAGGTGTTGAAGATGCGCCGGCCCGGCCTGGCCCATTTCTCGACAAGCGCGGGTGGCAGCGCCTCGCCGCCGAGCAGGATCAGCCGCAGGCTGGGGATATCCGACGGCAGAACGGAGAGGAGCGTCGGCACGGTGTCGATGACGGTGACCTTCTTCCCGGTCAGAAGGGCGGGCAAATTCTCGATATCCGCCAGAACTTCGGGCGTCGCGACATAGAGCGTCGCGCCCGCGAGATAGGGCACCCAGATCTCTTCCATGGAAAGATCGAAAGCGACGGAAGCGCTCTGGAACACCACGTCATCGGCGGTCACGCCGTAGACCGCATTCCCCGAGCGAAGGAAGTGGCAGATATTGGCCTGGGTGATGACGATGCCCTTGGGAATGCCCGTCGACCCCGAGGTGTAGATCATGTAGGCGGGATGGCCAGGCATCGCTTCGGCGGGCTCGGCCTCGTCCATTCCGTCCTCCGCGAGGAGGGCGCCTGCATGGTGATGCGGCACGGGGATCGCCTTCCCCCGGCTGAGGCCAGTCTCGTCGGTCACGAGGCCAATCGCGGCACAATCCGTGAGGCAGGTCGCAATTCGGTCAACCGGCGCATCCCAGTCGAAGGGCAGGAAGGCCGCACCGGTCTTGGTGATGGCGACCTGGGCCAGCAGGAGATCGATGCCCCGCGGCATCCAGAGGCCGAGCACGAGGCCCGGCGCGGCACCAAGCGCGGCGAGGCGGCGCGCCGCGCGATCCGTCAGCCGGTCCGATTCGCCATAAGTGATCCGACGCTCGCCGGAAACATAAAGTACCTTGTCGGGGCGCTCCGCCGCACTGGCGCGGAAAATGGCCGCGAGTGTCTCGGATCGAACCAGATCGGGATCAACGGGACCCGCGAGAAATGCGCTGCCTTCCATGCCGGCACGCGCAACCGGCTCTGCATGCGCAACAGACCCCGAAGGCTTGAGAAACGCCTCAGTTCCGCTCATTCCACCCCCGCTCCACCGGGTTAACCCGGCTGTCCTGTCCCGTTCGTGGTTAGACGCGAAAAAGGCCCCCGTCGTCAATCGACACCGCTCGATGCGCACGTCAAACGCTCAAATTGCGGCGAAACACGGGTGAAACCTAAGCTTCGCCAGCTTTCGGCATGGAAGTGGGGCGCACGCCCTGAACCGGGCCTGAACGAGGAGAAAACGGGACGTCGCTCCCGTTCACGGCTCCCAGTGGCCCGGGCCGGGCAGCCAGTCGTGACGCCCGGCATCCATGCGCAGGAGTTTGCCCTGCCAGATATCGGCCCCGACGGCATGGTGCCGGGAGAGTTCCGCCAGCAGCACCAGGAGGACGCGGGCCACGCCGCCATGGGCCACGACACAGGCATCCCCGCGCAGCGCCGCGAGCCATTCGGCCACGCGATCATGGACCATCTGATAGCTTTCGCCGCCGGGAGGAGCGAAATTCCATTTGTCGCGGTCGCGCGCCTGCGCGCCGCCCGCATCGCGCTCGATGATCTCGCGCCAGGTGCTGCCTTCCCAGCGGCCGAAGCCGATCTCCTTGAGACGATCATCCGTCTCGAACCCCCCGGCCGGAAGGCCCAAC
>JADCCH010000021.1 GCA_020252865.1 Methylobacterium sp. | reverse complement strand
TATCGAAGAGATCGTTCTGCACGCGCGCGAGGATCACATCGACCTCCGGCTCGGCGGTGGTGTGCAACCGTGCGAGGCCGAGCGTGGCATTCGCTTCGTCCACCGCGCCATAGCTTTCGACGCGCAGATCGTATTTCAGGACGCGGGAACCATCCCCAAGGCCCGTGGTGCCGTCGTCGCCGGTTTTCGTGTAGATGCGATTGAGTCTGACCATGCCCTTGCTTGTGGGGCTTTGCGCGCGGAATTCAAGCGAAAATCGTCGGTGGCGAAAGGCCGCCTCAGAACTGGTAACCCACGCGCATTCCCACATGCGTGAGCCCGCGATTGCGCACGCAGAGGCCCCCGTTCGAGACATGCTCCACTGAGCCGAGCACGCTCCAGCCGCCGCCGAGCCGGTAGCCGAGGCCAATCGTTTCGCGGAAGAGCAGCCGGCAGCCGAGCGCCGCATGGCCGGGCCGGCTCGCGGGGCCGGTGTCGCCGTCATGCGCCGCGAGCCCGAGTCCCGCCTCCGCGAAGAGACCACCGAAAAGATCGACCTGCCAGGCGAAGCCGGCATGCGCGAAGGAGGTGCGTCCTGCCGTGTTCAGGATCGCGCCGAGTTGCAGGCGGGGCACAAGCCTCTGGAAATCTCCCGCCCTCTCTCGGCCGGGCAGGGCGAAGAGCACCTCTGCCGCGAGGCTCGCCGAACCCTGTTCCTTGCCGGCGGCATCATGCGCGATGAGGCCGAGGCGCAATTCCGGCGCGCGCCATTCCTCCGCCTCGGAGGAGCAGGCGAAGAGCAGCGCGACAATCAGGCTGGGGAGGGCACGCAACATCCGACTCTTTATCCACCCTCATGGTTAAAGGACCGGAAAAATGCAGCTTAGAGCACGTCTCGTTTTGATGGAATCAAAACCGTGCTCTATCTTATTGTTTTGTCGCATGTTGTTACGCAAAACCGGTATCCACTTTTGCGAGGGCATGCCCTAGCCCTGCCTGAAGTAGAGAACGATCATGATGGCGATGATCGCCGCGAATTGCAGGATGATGCGCCAGCGCATCAATTGCTGCGACCGGTTGGGCGAGCCGCCCTTGAGCATGTTGTAGAGCCCGAGCAACAGAACCACGGCCACAGCCGCGATCGAGATGTTCATCACGATGGTCATGTCGGGCCCTCCAGCGCTTCCAGCCTTCTAGAGATAACGCCCGGAGCGGAAAAGGGGGCGGGCGAAATCGTCGCGCCCCCGACTTGGTTCACCGCTGGCGAAGCAGCCGCTCGAGATATTCGAGTTCCTCGCGCGGTCGCTCGAATTCGCCGAGCCGCTTGCGGAGTTCGCGCAGCACGCGTTCGGCGCGCTCGCTGATCGAACCCTGCAGGGAATCGCGATCCGGCACGTCGAAGCGGTTGCCATCTTCCATATCGCGCCGTTGGTTCGCCTGCGGACGGCCCAGCGGATCGGTGCGGTTTTCGGCGCGCCCACGCATGCCGGGGCCGGGTTCGCCGGGGCCTTCGCCTTCGCCCTCGCCGGGGTTCTCGCCCATCTGCTGCTGGAGCTGCTGCGCCATGCCTTCCGCCGCACGCCCGAGGCCGTCGAGCGCGCGCTGCTGGCCCTCGGTCGCCTGGCCGGGCTGGCCCTGGCCAAGCTGGCCCTCGGCATCGCCCATGCCCTGGTCGGCCTCGCCGAAGCCCTCGCTTTCCTGAAGCCCGCGCTCGCGCAAGCGGTCGCGCAATTGCTGCAGGCGATCGCGCAAGGCCTGCTGCATGTCGCGCAGTTGCTGTTCGGTCATCTCGCCCTGTTCGCCACCTTGCTGGCCCTGTTGCCCCTGCTGGCCCCGCTGCCCCTGCTGGCGCTGGTTCTGCTGTCCGCGCTGCTGCTGACCCTGCCGGAAGGTGCGATCCCGCAGGTCGCGCTGCTCACGCTGCAGGCGATCGAGCTCCTCGATCTGCCGCCCGAGTTCCTGCATGCGCGGATCGGCCTGCTGGCGCCGCGCCGAGCGGAGATTTTCCATCAGCTGGCGAAGTTCCTCGAGCATCCGGCGCGCCTCGGCCATGTTGCCGGAGCGGGCCATCTCCTCGATCTTGCGGAGCATGTCCTGCAGGTCGCGCTGGGTGAGGAACCGCTCGGGGTTGACCGGCGAGCGATCCTGCGCGTTCTGGTCGCGATCCCGCAGGGCGCGCTCGGCGAATTCGCGCAGGAATTCCTCCATGGCGCGGCGCAATTCCTGCGTGAGGCGGCGGATTTCATTCTGCGGCGCCTCGCGTTCGAGCGCCTCGCGCAGGCGCTGCTCGGCTTCGCGCAGGCGGCGCTCGGCTTCTGTCATGTCGCCATTCTCGAGATAGAGCGCCACCTCCCAGAGGCGGTCGACCATCTCCTTCAGCGCGTCATCCCCCCGCGCCGAGCGAACGCCCTGCCTGAGGCTGTCGAGCATCAGGTATTCGCCGATACTCGGCGTGAAACGCTCTGGCTCGAAAAGCAGTGCGTCGAGCGCGAACACCACATCCTGCTTGAAATCCGGCGCGAAGACGAGGTTGCGGCGCTGCTCCACCAAAGCACGGGCCAGGGGATGCGAGAAGGGCTTCTGCGGAAGCCTCACCACCTTCGCTTCGCTCTC
>JADCCH010000209.1 GCA_020252865.1 Methylobacterium sp. | reverse complement strand
GCTTGTAGGCCCCCATCAGAATGCCGAGCGGCACCGCGACGATCGCCGCGAGCACGAAGCCGCCGACCACGCGCCAGATGGTAATGGCAATGTCTTCCGCGAAACCGAATTTCGTCAGCAGCAGCCAGCCATCCTTCACCATGGTGATGGGGTCGGCGAGGAACGTCTTCGACACATAGCCGCCAAGCGTGGCGGCGGCCCAGGCCGCGAAGAACAGCACGAAGAAGGCGAGACCGAGCAGGATCTTGCGTCCTTCGGAGATGGGTTCAAGCGGCCGCATGGCGCTTCTCTTCCTTCACGCGCCGGGCAAGGGCCTGCCATGGCGCGATGTCCCAGTGGGATGTGGCGAGCCCCGAAGTCGAGGGCAGCACATGGGTTTCGATGCCGCAGAACGGCTCATCCAGCCGGCCGAAGCGCAGGTTCCTGCGCCCAAGGGCCAGCTCAGCCGCGTTCTTGCTGGTGAAGGCGAGGTATTGCGGCCGATGGCGTTCGAGGCTTGCCCTGAGCCGGTCAATGTGCAGTTCAGCCGCCGAAAGCGTGGAATCCTGCCCGGCGGAGGATTTGGCGAGATCGGTGAGACCGATCCCGAGAGGCAGAAGAAGCCGGTATTCACCGGCCGCGAAGAGGCGGGGGGTGAGCCCCACCTCGTGCAGGGTGCGCCAGAACCGGTTGCCGGGCTTCGCGTAATAGGCCTGCCGGGCGGCGGAGGCGAGGCCGGGGCGGGTGCCGCAGAAGACGATCCGAAGGCCATCGGCAAGAAGGTCTTCGAGAATGTCTGCCATGGCGCGCCCCGATTGCCCGCCCTTACTGGATGAAGCGCGTATCGGCGAGTTTCGTGAGATCCGGCACCGACTTGATGATGCCGAGTTCAAGCAGGAGATCCGCCGCTTCCTTCGAGAATTCCGCATGCGGGCCGGCAAAGAATGCCTTGTTGGCGGCCCTGTCCTGCCAGCGCAGATACTTCGCGCTATCCGCGAATTGCTGCGCGGTCTGGCGCACATCGGCACCCATGATGGTGAAGGCCTTTTCCTGCTCCTTCGCGATCATCTCCAGGGCCTCGAAATAGCTGTCCACGAGGGCTCTCACGGCCTTCTCGTTCTCGGTGATGAATTTCGGCGTGCAGCCGAAGGTGTCCATCACCATCGGGTAATCAAGCGTGGTCGCGATGATCTTGCCGGCCTGCGGCGCGTTCCGCACCGCCGAGAGGAAGGGCTCGTAGGTCATCGCCACGTCATTCTGGCCGGCAATGAAGGCCTGCGCAGCTGGTCCCGGCTCCATGTTGACGACCGTGACGTCCTTCACCGAAAGCCCGTTCTTCTTCAGAAACCAGGCGAGAGTGAAATAGGGCGCGGTGCCGGGCGCGGAGGCCGCGACGGTCTTTCCCTTGATATCCTTGATCGAATTGATGTTGTTCCTCACGGCCATGCCATCCGCGCCATAGCTCTTGTCAAGCTGGAACAATTGTGTCGTCGCAACACCATTGGCGTTCCAGACAATCCAGGTTTCCACGGTGGTCGCCGCGCACTGGATGTCACCGGAAGCAATCGCCAGATGGCGCGAGGCCTGCGGGATCTTCTTGATGGTCACATCGAGGCCGTTCCTTGCGAAGATGCCGGCTTCCTTCGCGAGCGTGAGCGGCGCGAATCCGGTCCAGCCGGAGATGCCGATCGAAACCTTGGTCTGGCCCCAAGCCGGAGCCGCGAGCCCGGCGGCGAGGAGGAGGGCGGCAAGGCGAAGCTTGTTCATGACGGTCTCCCTGATGCTGATCCGCATTCTGCCGCGAAGTGAAGCATTCCGGTTTTTTATTGTCTAGACATAATTTCCGCCGTGCAGGGGAATGCGTCTGGCCGGCTTGACCGGCCGTTCTTGATGCTCTCAGGCCAGCCCCTCCGAGACGAGATCGAGAAAGCTGCGGACCATGGCGACGCGCTTGCGGGCGGCAAGGCAGGCCACGTATTCCGCGACATCGAGGGGCACATCCGCAATCGCCATGGCGCAAAAACTGTCACCCTGGGGCATTTCGCTCTCGAACACGATGCCGAGACCGAAGCCCGCCGCCACGGCCTCGCGCACGCTCTCGCGGCCCTCGACCTCGATCAGCATGCCGGGCGTGATGCCGCGCTCGGCCAGCGCGGTCTCGAACACCTCGCGCGTCACCGAGCCGCGCTCGCGGATCACCAGATCCTCACCGGCGAGTTCCGAGAGCGGCACCGTCCGTCGATGCGCCAGCCGATGCCCCGTCGGCGCAAAGAGCACCACGCGGTCGCGCCGCAAGAGCCGGATGGCGAATCGCGGATCGGAACTCGGGCGCGCGGTGATCGCGATATCAGCCCGGTATTCCAGCAGGTCATCGAGCACGGTCGAGGAATTGCCGATCCGCAGGCTGAAGGTGAGGCCCGAGGCCCTCTCGCGCATCCGGGCCAGCAGCGGCATGGCATGGGTCGCGCTGTCCGCCGCGAGCCTCAGATGCCCTTGCCGCACGGTGCGCACGCCTTCGAGCAGGGCTCTTGCTTCCTCTTCCGCCGCGAAGAGGCGCGTGGTGATGTCGAGCAGTTTCTGTCCCAAAGGGGTCAGCGTGACGCCGCGCCCCTTGCGATCGAAAAGCGCAGCGTCATGCCTTTCTTCCAGCAGCCTCACCTGGCTCGAGAGGGTCGGCTGACTGATACCGGCCGCCGCCGCCGCGCGGGTGAAGCTGCCCGCGCGTGCCACGGCATGAAAGGCCCTGAACCCGGTGATCGACATGTTGCACCTTCCTGAAAGAAATATCGATAAAATCTATAACTGTCATCCAAAACACATATTGGACGAATAGGAGAGAGCTCGGCTAGCTTGCCTGCAATGCCTGCCCGGAGCCTTCCATGCCTGCTTCCCGCCTGAACCGCGCCGCCTCCGAAACCGGTGATCCCCTGCTGCTCACCCCTGGGCCGTTGACCACCGCGAAAAGCGTGAAGGAGGTCATGGTGCATGACTGGGGAAGCCGCGATGCGACCTTCCTCAAGATCAACCGCGAGGTTCTCGAGCGACTGCCGGAGATCGTGAACGGCGCGAAAAACTTCGTCACGGTTCCGGTGCAGGGCTCTGGCACCTTTGCGGTGGAGGCGATGCTCACGAGCCTCGTGCCCGCCAAGGGCCGAGTTCTGGTGCTGATCAATGGCGCCTATGGCCACCGCGCCAAGCGCATCCTCGACATCGCGAAGCGGAAATCGGTGGTCTACGAGACCCCGGAGGATACCCCGCCGGACCTCAAGAAGATCGAGGGCATCCTCAAGCGCTCAAAGAGCATTACCCACATCTTCACAGTGCATTGCGAGACCACCAGCGGCATCCTGAATCCGGTCCACGAGATCGGCGCGCTCGCAAGGAAGTATGGCAAGACCTACCTCGTTGATTCCATGAGCGCGTTCGGCGCGCTGCCGCTCGATGCGGAAAAGGCCCATGCGGATGCGATTGCGGCCTCCTCCAACAAGTGCATCGAGGGCGTGCCGGGCCTCGGCTTCGTGCTCTGCCGGAAATCGACCCTCGCGGGTGCCAAGGGCAATGCCACTACTCTTGTGCTCGACCTTCATGATCAGGCCGCGAATTTCGAGAAGACAGGCCAATATCGCTTCACGCCGCCGATCCATGTGATCGTTTCCTTTCATCAGGCGCTGATGGAATTCTTCGCGGAAGGCGGCCAGCCGGGCCGGGGCGGACGCTATGCCCGCAACGGCAAGGTGCTGATCGACGGCATGCGCAAGCTCGGTTTCAAGACCCTGCTGCCCGAAGCGCTTCAGGCGCCGATCATCATCACCTTCCACATGCCGAAAGACCCGAAATTCGTGTTCCAGACCTTCTATGACGCGCTGAAGGAACGGGGCTACGTGATCTATCCGGGCAAGCTGACGGTGGCGGATTCCTTCCGCATCGGCTGCATCGGCCGGCTCTACGAGAAGGATATGGAAGGCGCGGTTTCCGCCGTGCGCGATGTGCTCGCCGAGATGGGCGTGCAGGTTCCGGTGAAGTGAGGGGATGATGGCCGCGATTTCCGTCAATGGGCGTGACTATGCCGCGCCGAAAACCCCCACGGTCGTCATCTGCATCGATGGCTCCGAGCCGGGCTATATCGAGAAGGCGGTCGAGGCCGGCGTCGCCCCCAACTTCGCGCGGATGATGCGCGAGGGCGCGAGCATGATCGCCGAATGCGTGATCCCCTCGTTCACGAACCCCAACAATCTTTCGATCATCACGGGCCGCCCTCCCAAAGTGCATGGAATCGCAGGGAATTTTTTCTACGATCCGGCGACGGGCAAAGAAGTGATGATGAACGATCCATCCTTCCTCAGGGTGCCGACGATTCTTGCCGGCGTGCAGCAGGCCGGCTTCAAGGTCGCGATGGTGACGGCGAAGGACAAGCTGCGGCTCCTCCTCTCGAAAGGGCTCGACTATTCGAAGGGCACGGCCATCGCCTTCTCCTCGGAAAAGGCGGACAAGGCCAACCGGAGCGAGAACGGGATCGAGAAGGTCTGTGATTTCGTTGGCATGGGCGTGCCGGATGTCTATTCGGCGGGGCTTTCGGAATTCGTGTTTGCGGCGGGCGCCAAGCTTGCGGAAACGTTCAAGCCTGACCTGATGTATCTCTCGACAACCGATTACATCCAGCACAAGACCGCGCCAGGCACGAAAATCGCCAATGATTTCTATGCGATGATCGATCATTATCTTGGCCGGCTCGACGCTCTGGGATACACGATCCTCGCGACCGCCGATCACGGCATGAACGACAAGCACCTCGCGGATGAATCGCCCAACGTGGTCTATCTCGAGCCGCTGTTCGAAAGCTGGCTGGGCAAGGGCAAGGCGCGTGTCATCCTGCCGATCACCGATCCTTACGTGGTCCATCACGGCGCGCTCGGCTCGTTCGCGACAGTTCATCTCCCGGAAGGCACGGATC
>JADCCH010000208.1 GCA_020252865.1 Methylobacterium sp. | reverse complement strand
GGGATTCCTTGAGGAGCCGTGCGAAACGCCGCCGCATCACCTCGCGCATCATGCCGAAATCATCGCCGGGGGTCATCTCGGTCGATTGGATGTTGTAGGTCCGGTAATGCGTCTTCGAGAAGCCGCGAGGACCGGAAACAATCATCGCGCCGACGGCATTGGCGCCGGAAATGTGCGAGTTGTCGAAGACATCGATGCGCCGCGGCGGTGAAGCGAGATCAAAGGCCTGCGCGAGGCTTGCGAGCAGCTTCTCCTGGCTCGCGCTTTCGTTGAGGCGCCGGCCCAGCGCCTCCTTCGCATTGGTCAGCGCGTGTTCGACGAGATCACGCTTTTCGCCGCGCCGGGGCGTGGCGATCTCGACCTTGTAACCCGCGCGCGCCGAGAGCGCCTCGGCCAGCAGCGCGCGATCCTCGATCATCTCTGAGAGCAGCACGAGGCGGGGCGCGGGGCGCTCGTCATAGAACTGCGCGAGGAAGGCGCCGAGCACTTCCGCCGGCTCCATCGCGCGATCGGCGCGCGGGAAAAAGGCGCGATTGCCCCAGTTCTGGAAGGTGCGGAAGAAGAACACTTCCACGCAGAACTGCCCCGCTTCGGCATGGATCGCAAAGACATCCGCCTCCGCGACCTCGCTCGTGTTCACGCCCTGCTGGGCGGAGACGGCGGAGATCGCCGCGAGGCGGTCGCGGTAGCGCGCAGCGGTCTCGAATTCCATCGCCTCGGAGGCCGCCTGCATCTCTTTCGCGAGGTGCTGGCGGATGGCCTGGCTCTTGCCGTCAAGGAAATCGCAGGCCTCGCGCACGAGCGCCGCATAGCCCTCGCGGGAGATTTCGCCGGTGCAGGGTGCCGCGCAGCGCTTGATCTGGAACAGCAGGCAGGGCCGCGAGCGGTTCTCGTAGACCGAATCCGCGCAGGATCGCAGCAGGAAGGCGCGCTGCAGGGTATTCAGCGTGCGATTGACCGCACCCGCCGAAGCAAACGGCCCGAAATAGCGGCCCTTGCGGTTTCGCGCGCCGCGATGCTTGGTGATCTGCGGCGCTTCATGATCGCCCGTGACGAGGATGAACGGGAAGGATTTGTCATCCCGCATCAGCACGTTGTAGCGGGGCTTCAACTGCTTGATGAGGTTCGTTTCCAATAGAAGCGCCTCGGCTTCCGTCGTGGTCGTCACGAACTCCATCTGCGCCGTCTCGGCGATCATCCGGGCGATACGGTTGTTCGGCGCATCGCCCCGCGCATAGGACGAGACGCGAGCCTTGAGGTTCCGCGCCTTGCCGACATAGAGCACTTCATCGGCGACCGAGATCATCCGGTAGACACCAGGCGAACCCGGCAAGGTCTCCCAGAAGGCACGGATCACCTGCATGCCGGTCGCAAGCCGGCGCGGCAGATCGGCCAGGTCGAGCATCACTTCGGGCGGATTGTAATCCGGGCCTGACGAGGCCAACGCCCCATCCTCTTCGAGGTCGTCATCCTCGAAGGCCGTTCCCCCATCCATGATCTTGCGGCTGGTCATCCTCGAGAGATAGGCGTTCGGGGTGATTCCGCAAAGGTTGGACAAACGCCCTGAGCCGATATTAACCATGGATGCCAACGGCCGGAGGACGGGCTTTGCATCCCGGCCACGCGGCGTTAAGAAACCGTTGACCAATTTCCGTCGGTGACATGGTTCGGCGTTTCCCCTCCCTCCTCGCTTCGCGCATGAGCCTGGCCCTCGGCCTCGCTCTGAGCCTTGCAGCCTGCAATGGGCCGCGGATGACGGCGACGGCCAATCTCGCGTCCCTTCGTCCCGAAGCGGCAACCATCGTGATCCTCGGTGTCTCCGGCCCCTCCGATGAACAGGGCCGGCGCTTTGCAGCCATCTTCGCGCAGGAGGCACGCAGCCGCGGCTTCGTGATGGCGGAAGCGAACGCGCCGGTCGCGACCACGCGCCTGCGCGCCTATCTCGACAGCTTCACCGGAACGGATGGCCGCCCGGCAATCTCCTATGTGCTGCTGACCTCGGCCGATGGGCGCACAAGCACCAATCGTGTCTCGGGCATGGTGCCTGCCCAGGCTCCGGGCTGGGCTGGCCTTGATGATGGCGCGATGCGCCGGGTTGCCGCCGCGAGTCTCGACGATCTGACCCGCCAGCTCACACGCCAGCCGGGCGCGGCAGGCGAGGTGGCGGCGGCAGGTGAGGACAGCCCATAATCCTTTCGGCCAAGCCCTTGGCGCAGATTCATTTTTTCCGACGCCGATTTTGCACAGAGTCGTGAGCGTCCTGCGCATGTCATGTTGAAACGCGGGGCCAGTCGCGCTAGCAGCACGACAGACGAGGAGGCTTCCCCATGGACAAGATCAAGCTCGTGGCGGGCAATGCGAATCGCCCGCTCGCGGAAGCCATTGCGGCCTATCTCCAGCAGCCGCTGACCAGGTGCCAGGTGCGGCGCTTCGCCGACATGGAGATCTTCGTCGAGATTCAGGAAAACGTGCGCGGCGAGGATGTGTTCATCCTGCAATCGACCTCGGCACCGACCAACGACCACCTGATGGAACTGCTCATCATCATCGATGCGCTGCGCCGCTCCTCGGCCAAGCGCATCACGGCGGTGGTGCCCTATTTCGGCTATGCCCGGCAGGATCGCAAATCCGCCGCGCGCACGCCGATTTCCGCGAAACTCGTCGCCAATCTCATCACCCGCGCGGGCGCGGATCGCGTGCTGACGCTCGATCTCCATGCCGGGCAGATCCAGGGCTTCTTCGATATCCCGGTGGACAATCTCTACGCCGCGCCGGTGATGGTGAAGGACATCAAGGAGCGCCTCGACACCTCGAAGGTGGTGGTGGTCTCGCCCGATGTCGGCGGCGTTGTGCGCGCCCGCGCGCTCGCCAACCGCATCAATGCGCCGATCGCCATCGTCGACAAGCGCCGCCCGCGTGCGGGTGAGAGCGAGGTGATGAACATCGTCGGCGATATCGAGGGCTATCACTGCATCCTGGTCGACGACATCGTCGATTCGGGCGGCACGCTCTGCAACGCGGCGGATGCCTTGATGGAAAAGGGCGCGAGCGATGTGCGCGCCTACATCACCCACGGCGTTCTCTCGGGCGGCGCGGTCGCGCGCATCACGGCGTCCAAGATCAACGAACTCGTGCTGACCGACACCATCCAGCCCACGGAAGCCGTGCGCGTGGCGAAGAATATCCGCGTGATTTCCGTGGGCTCGCTGCTCGGAGAGGCGATCAAGCGCACGGCGGGCGAGGAAAGCGTCTCGACGCTCTTCGATTGATCCTGTCGCGCGTTCAGCCGGAGCGCGGACCCAGATCCTTCGAGAAATACGAGCCGGTGCGGCGATACCCGTTCTTCAGGTAAAGCTGGTCCACCCCCGCGCCCTCCTCCGTATCGAGCTGGACGAGGTTGCACCCATCCTCCAGTGCGCGCTGCTCGGCGAATTCGATCAGCAGCCGGCCATAGCCCTTGCCGCGATGCTTCTGGTCCACCACGACATGCTCGATATAGGTCACGAAGCCATCGTGGATGTTGTGGTTGGGCACCATGCCGATGACGCCGATCAGTTCTTCGCCGCTTTCCGCGATGAACATGCGATAGCCCGTGGCCCGCGCCACGAAGACGCGACGGGCATAGGTCTGCATGTCGAGCTGGGGGATCAGCTGGCGGATGGTCGGGTAGGCCCGGTAGTAATCCGTGTCCGATCGGGCTTCGCGGATGGTAATGTCACTCGGTGTCATGATCAGGTCCAATGGCTGGAATACCCTTGTCGCCGATCGGAACAGGGAATGGCAAGAGCCGGAAGCCTGAACCGTCCGGCTTTGCGCCGATCAGGACCTGATCAGGCCGCGCGGGCGGAGATCAGGAACTTGTCCATCTCGGAGCGCAGGGTCTCGGCCTGTTCGGCGAGGTCGCGCGCGGCGCTCATCACCTGAGCCGATGCCGCGCCGGTATTCGTGGCCGCCTCGTTCACATGCACGATGTTGCCCGAGACCTGCGTCGTGCCGACAGCCGCAAGCTGGACGCTCTGCGCGATTTCCGATGTGGCCCGTCCCTGCTCTTCCACCGAGCCGGCAATTTCCTGCGCGATTGTGTGGATCTTCTCGATCTTCCGGCTGATGCCGCGCATCGCCTCGATCGTGCCATTGGTGACATCCTGGATGCCGGCGATCGTCGCGGCGATTTCATTCGTCGCGCGGGTGGTCTGGCCTGCAAGGTCCTTCACCTCGCTGGCGACAACCGCGAAGCCGCGGCCTGCCTCGCCCGCTCGCGCCGCCTCGATGGTGGCGTTCAGCGCGAGCAGGTTGGTCTGCGAGGCGATTCCCTGAATCAGCTCGATCACGCTGCCGATCTTGACCGCGGCCTGGGAAAGCTGCTGGATCCTCTCGTCTGTGGTGCCGGCGGCATGCACGGCATCCGTGGCAATTTCCGAGGATTGCCGCGCCTGCCGCAGGATCTCGCTGATGGAGGCGGAAAGCTCCTCGCCTGCCGCCGCGACGCTCTGCACATTCCCTGTGGCCGCCTCTGCCGATTGGGCAACCGAATTGCTCTGCTGCAGGGTTTCCTCGGCCGATCCGGCGAGGCTTTCCGCCGCGGCCTGCAATTCGGAAGACGCGGAGACCACGGTGGACATGACCATGCCGGCGCGGGATTCAAACTCCGCGATCGCCGCCTCGAGACGCTGCCGGCGCTGCTCGCGGGCGAGCTGCTCCGCTCCGGTTGCCGCCGTGAGGCGATCCGCCTCGAGCCCATTGTCGCGGAAGACGAGAAGGGCCTTCGCCATGCCGCCGATCTCGTCCTTGCGCGTCGTTCCAGGCACCTCTGTTTCCCAATGGCGATCGGCGAGCTTTGTCATCGCGCCGGTCATGGCGCGCAAGGGGCGCACCGCCCAGAGGAATATGGCGGCCAAGGCGAGGCCCAGTCCCGTGATGATCCCGATGAAGGAAAACACGAGCGACATGCGTTTGGCCCAGACCGCCTGCTCCTGAACGGCGCGCGTGAGGCTCTCGGACTGCCGTTCCATCTCCACGAGAAACGGATCGGTCACAGCACTCATCGCGCGTTCGCGCGCCCGGACGTCTCGCGTGAAGGTCTGGTAGGCCAGATCCGGCTGCCCGGCCATTGCCTGTTGCCGCACGGCACCGAAGGCCTGGATGACCTGCTGGCCCAGGGCATCGAAATTCACGAGGATCGCGCGATCCGCATCGCCGAGCAGCGGCAGGAAGCGGGCGGAGAGATCCTGAAGGGCCTTGATGCGGCGATCGACATTCTCCGCCATGGCGCGCCGGCTCTCGGCATTCTGGTCGAGCACCAGGTTCAGGAGGTCGCGCTGCACGGCGCGGCTGGTCGCTCGGATCTCGGAGGCGAGGAACGCCTTCTGGTGCGCCGCGCCCGCACGCCGGGAAAGGTCGCGACCCTGTTCGAGAACAGAGAAGCTCAGGCCCGCGAGGGAAGCCGCGATCAGCGCCAGAAACGCAACCGGAAGCACCAGCTTGAATGCGAGATTAAGGCGCATGATGGCAAATTCCCCGTCTTTTCCTGTTCTTTCCTGGTTAAACGCCCAAGATGTTAACGAAGATCGAAAGAGATGGCCGACAGAGGGCTCATGTCCGGGCGGAACCTGACCGGGCCCTACGGCAGCAGGAATTCCAGAAACCCGGCCAGGGCGCCAAGATTGAACCAACCTGTCCAGATTTCATTGTCTTGCCCGCAACAACCGGCCTGCCTGGCGCTTGCCGACCCAGCCCCCGCCTTCGGCATCCATTGCGGGGGCCTTGCAGGCAGGACAATTGAAATTGCACGGCAGCCAACGCTCCTCGGGCAGGCGCGGACCGGAAACAGCCGGAAAGAACGGCGCCTTGCCGGAACCGGGATGGTTCTTGCGCGCTCATTCTTGCCCTTTCGGACCAATTCCCCTATAGGCCCGCTCATCCGCGCTGACACCCCTGGAGGTCGCGGGCCCATCCGTTCCCGCAAAGGGGGTCACCAAGGCCGCCCGGCGGGGCATTTTTGTTGGAGAAACACCATGGCTTCTCTGAAGCAACTCGCGGCGAAGACCCGTGAGGGGGTTGGCAAGGGGGCCGCCCGTGCAGTCCGTAAGGAAGGCCGTGTTCCGGCCGTCATCTACGGTGCCGGCCAGCCGCCGATCGCCATCTCTCTCGAATACAAAGAGACGAACAAGCTGATCTATGCTGGCCATTTCCTGACGACGGTTTTCGAAATCGATGTCGACGGCAAGAAGGTCCGCGCCATCCCGCGTGACTATCAGCTCGATCGCGTGCGCGATTTCCCGATCCATGTCGACTTCCTCCGCCTCGCGGAAGGTTCGACCGTGCGCGTCGAGATCCCGGTTCATATCACGGGTCAGGAGACCTCTCCGGGCCTGAAGGGCGGCGGCTCGCTGAACCTCGTTCGCCACGCCGTGGAACTGATCGTTCTGGCCGATGCGATCCCCGAGTCCATCACGGTCGACGTCTCGAAGTCGAGGATCGGCGATTCGATCCATATCTCGTCGATCACGCTTCCCGCTGGCGCCAGGATCCCGGCGGGCGGCGAGAAGGACCTCACCCTCGTCACCATTACCGGCACGGCGAAGGAAGAGGCCTGAACCCTCACCGGCGCGACAGTGCCGGCACCCATCCTTTTCGGGCCGGGTCGCGACGAGCGATCCGGCCCGTTCCATGTCTGGAACCTGCTGCGATTGGGTGAAACCCGGCAAATCAAAAAAAGCAGGTGAAAACAATCTCCTCTGGAAGGCGTTGCGATGCGGCTCCTGGTCGGCCTCGGCAATCCCGGCGCCAAACATGCCGGAAACCGGCACAATATCGGCTTCATGGCGCTCGACGCGATCGCGAAGACACACCGCGCATCGCCGTGGCGGGCCCGCTTTCAAGGCGAGGTCGCCGAGGTGACGTTGGAGGGCGAAAAGGCCCTGCTCCTCAAGCCGCAGACCTTCATGAACGAGAGCGGACGGGCCGTGCGCGCCGTGATGGATTTCTACAAGCTGCCGCTCTCGGCGCTCCATGTGCTGCATGATGAACTCGATCTCCCGGCAGGCAAGCTGCGCGTCAAGACCGGCGGCGGCATTGCAGGCCATAACGGCCTGCGCTCGGTTTCCGCCCATTGCGGCAATGATTACGCCCGCGTGCGGCTCGGCATCGGCCATCCGGGCGACAAGGCGCTGGTGCATGCCTATGTGCTGAATGATTTCGCCAGGGCGGAGCAGCCCTGGCTGGAGGCTCTCTGCGTGGCCATCGCCAGCCATGCCGCGCTTCTGGGCAAGGATGACGCGCTCTTCGCCAACCGCGTGCATCTCGCGATGGAAAAGGCGGGCCATGCCGAGGCGAAGACCCCGCGCGAGGCTGAACAAGCGAAAAAGGCTGGACAGGGCGAGGAACCTCGCTGAAAAAGCAGCGCAACTTCAAAAATTTCGGCGGCGCGGCCGCCTATTGCACGGAACGGATATCATGGGTTTCAGGATGGGCATCGTGGGCCTGCCGAATGTCGGCAAGTCCACCCTCTTCAACGCGCTGACGCAGACCGCCGCCGCGCAGGCCGCCAATTACCCTTTCTGCACCATCGAGCCGAATGTGGGCGATGTCGCCGTGCCGGATCCGCGGCTCGATGCGCTCGCGGCGATTGCCAACTCGAGGGAGATCATCCCGACCCGCCTCACCTTCGTGGATATCGCGGGCCTCGTGCGCGGCGCCTCGCGCGGCGAGGGTCTCGGCAACCAGTTCCTCGCGAATATCCGCGAGGTCGATGCCATCGCCCATGTCGTGCGCTGCTTCGAGGACAGCGACATCACCCATGTCGAGGGCAAGATCGACCCCCTGGCCGATATCGAGACCATCGAGACCGAGTTGATGCTCGCCGATCTCGACAGTCTCGAGAAGCGAATCGTCGCCATCGAGAAGAAGGCGAAGGGCGGGGACAAGGAAGCGAAGGAGGCTTTCG
>JADCCH010000207.1 GCA_020252865.1 Methylobacterium sp. | reverse complement strand
TCCATCGCGGCATTGAGGCGGCGAAGCTCCTCCTGAGGATCATCCGCCACGAGGTTCCTGATCTCGATGCGCGGCTCGTGAAGCACCACATGGCCGAGGCCCACCCCCGCCGCGATGGATTGGCCGTTGAGCGTCAGCGCCCGGCGAATGGCCGTGCCGCCCGAGCCGGGGCGCGCGAGTGCTTCGAGTTCACCGCCCGCCACCAATTCCGCAAGGATCATCGCGGTCGTCTGCAGCGCTTCCATTTCCTCTTCGGAATAGGCGCGCTTGGCGCGATTCTGCACCACGAGAACGCCGAGCGTGTTGCCCGCCCGCAGGATGGGCACACCCGCGAAGGAGGCGTAGTTCTCCTCGCCCGTTTCCGGCTTGTAGGAGAAGGCAGGGTGGTGCTGCGCATCGGCGAGCGCCAGTGGCTCGGCTTCGCGCGCGATCAGGCCGACGAGGCCTTCATCCGCGCGCATCGTGGTGATGTGGACCGCCTCGCGATTGAGGCCCTCGGTCGCGTAGAGTTCAAGCACGCCATCCGCCCGCTTCACATAGACCGAGCACACCTCTGCCACCATGTTGGAGGCGATGAGGACGACGATCTTGTCGAGCCGCGCCTGCGCGCTCATCTGCTCCGACATCACCTCGCGGAGGCGACGCAGCAGCAGGCGAGGTCCGCCGAGCGCTTGACGCATGTCTCACGATCTCCCTGCCGGTCGGAAGGCGGAACGCGATTCCACCCTACCCCCTCAAACGAGCTACAACGCCCGGGCCAAGGCACGCAAGCTTTCACGCACCGCGGGGCCGGAAAAGGCCAGGAAAGCGGCGCTTCAGGCCGCGTCGAGGCCGTAGAGCGAGTGCAAGGTGCGCACCGCGAGTTCAGTATAGGCCTGATCGATCAGCACCGAGAACTTGATCTCGCTGGTGGTGATGGCCCGGATGTTGATGCCGCGATCCGCGAGTGCCTTGAAGGCCTTCGCCGCGACGCCCGCATGGGAACGCATGCCGACCCCAATTGCCGAGACTTTTGCCACATCCTGCGCGCCCTCGATCGAGGGATAGCCGATCGTGTCCTTCTGCTTGGCGAGAACCGCCATGGCGCGGGTGTAATCCGCCGAGGGCACGGTGAAGGTGATGTCGGTGGTTTTCCCATCGGGCGAGATGTTCTGGACGATCATGTCCACGACGACATTCGCATCGGCGAGAGGGGCGAAGACCGCCGCCGCCACGCCGGGTTTGTCGGGCACGTTGCGGAGCGTGATCTGCGCCTCGTCTTTCGAATAGGCGATACCGGTAACGACTTGGCTTTCCACGATTTCCTCCTCGCCGCAGATCAGCGTGCCAGGCTTGGGATTGTTCGGATCATCAAAGGACGAGCGGACGAATGTGCGCACGTTATGCACCATCGCCACTTCCACGGAGCGGACCTGCAGCACCTTCGCGCCGGCGGAAGCGAGCTCCAGCATCTCCTCGAAGGAGACGCGATCAAGCCTCTGCGCCTTCGGAACGATGCGCGGATCGGTGGTGTAAACCCCGTCGACATCGGTGTAGATATCGCAGCGATCGGCATGAAGACCGGCAGCCACCGCCACCGCCGAGGTATCCGCGCCCCCGCGGCCAAGCGTGGTCAGACGCCCCGTGGGCAGATGGATGCCCTGGAAGCCCGCGACCACCGCCACTTCCCTGTGCTCCTCGAAGCCCTGGAGGATGCCCGCGCCGCCAATGCCGGTGATGCGCGCCGCGCCATGGGCGGCATCGGTTTCCACCGGAACCTGCCAGCCCTGCCACGACCGGGCGGGGATGCCGATTTCCTGCAGCGCGATCGCCAGAAGGCCGGTCGTCACCTGCTCACCCGAGGCGACCACTGCATCATATTCACGCTGGTCATGCAGGGGCGCGGCTTCCTTGCACCAGGCAACCAGTTCGTTCGTCTTGCCTGACATGGCGGAAACCACGACGGCAACGTCGAATCCCGCCTCGACCTCGCGCTTCACGTGGCGAGCAACATTCTTGATGCGCTCCACATTGGCGACGGAGGTGCCGCCGAATTTCATGACAAGACGAGGCATAGGCTTGAACCCGCACCTTCGCGAAATGGTTTCAACAAGGGTTGGCCGGGGCTATAGAGAGGGGGGGCGGCGAGGTCAATGCAGGCAAAGGGGAAAGCCCTCAGCCGGTCACATTCCTCTCGCCCCGGAACGAAGGACAAGAGACATGAGCCGCGAAGCCGCCTGGCGCGATGAAAGCGAAGTCGCCCGTTTCAATGCCATGGCCCGACAATGGTGGGACCCCAACGGCCCCATGAAGCCTTTGCACCGGCTGAACCCCACGCGCCTTGCTTTCTTCCGCGCCGAAGCCACGCGCCATTTCAATCGAGACACGCGCAATCTGCGCCCCTTCGAGGGGTTGAGCCTGCTCGATATCGGCTGCGGCGCGGGTCTGGTGACCGAGCCGATGGCCCGCGGGGGCTTTGATGTCTCGGGCATCGATCCGGCGGAGGGGAACATCGCCATCGCCGAGGATCATGCCGTAAAAGGCGGGCTTTCCATCCGCTATCGTGCGATGACCGTGGAAGCGCTGCCGGCGGCTGAACGCTACGATGTCGTAACGCTGCTCGAAGTGGTGGAGCATGTGCCGGATGTCGGCGCCCTGGTGGTGGAGGCCGCAAAGCACCTGAAGCCCGGCGGGCTTCTCATCGGCTCGACCATCAACCGCACGTTGAAGGCTTCCGGGCTTGCCATTCTCGGGGCGGAATATGTGCTGCGCTGGGTACCCAGGGGCACGCATTCCTACGAGAAGTTCGTGACGCCCGACGAGTTCGAGGATCACATCGCGGCAGCAGGCCTGGAGCCCGTTACCCGGCAGGGCATGGTGTTCAACCCGCTTGCGAACCAGTGGCTGCTCGCGAACGACACGGATGTGAACTACTTCATGACCGCGCGGAAGCCGGGGTGATTGTCATTCCCGGCAATGCGCAGCATTGAACGGGAATCCATTCTTGTTTCGTTTTGACCGATGCATTCCGGCTCACGCCTGCGGCGCGTCGGGAATGACACGCAATTCTAGAGCATGCTGTGAAAAAGTGGAATCCGGTTTTTCACAAAAAAGCATGCGATAATAATAAGATAAGAGCATGATGTGCTTCCGTCTGAACACACCATGCTCTAATTCCGGCTATCCGGCAAAACGGGCAGAGGCGCGATCTCGATCCCCTCCTCCGTGAGTTCCTTCACCTCGGCGGCGGTGGCCTCGCCATAGATCGCGCGTTCTTCCGTTTCGCCGTAATGGATCTTGCGTGCTTCCTCGGCGAACTTGTTGCCTACGGCTTCGGCATTCTCCTCGATGAACTGGCGATAGGCACGGAACATCTGGCGCATCGCCG
>JADCCH010000206.1 GCA_020252865.1 Methylobacterium sp. | reverse complement strand
TTCCTCGCACCGGTCTTCCTGCTGCTGGCCCTGTTGATCCGCCTCGAGAGTTCCGGCCCCGTGATCTTCCGGCAGCATCGGCGCGGGTTGAACGGAAGGCCGTTCAAGATCCTCAAGTTCCGGTCGATGCGCGTTATGGAGAACGGCTCTGATGTTCGACAGGCCCAGCGCCATGATGATCGCGTGACGCGCATCGGATTCGTCATGCGCACCACCAGCCTCGACGAACTGCCGCAGCTCTTCAACGTGCTGAAGGGCGAGATGTCACTGGTGGGGCCGCGCCCGCATGCCATGGCCCATGATGACCATTATGAGGGGCTCATCGAAGGCTACAGCCTGCGCCAGTCGGTCAAACCGGGCCTCACAGGTTGGGCTCAGGTGAATGGCTTCAGGGGCGAAACCCCGGAACTCGACCTCATGGTCTTACGCGTCCAGCACGATCTCTGGTATGTCAGAAACCGGTCGTTCTGGCTCGACCTGCGCATTCTGTTCCGCACGGTTGGAGAGTTGTTCCGCAATCGAAATGTCTACTGAGCATTTTCCGATCAACCGGTATCCACTGGGTCAGAAAACGCTCTAATTGGAGATTGATGGCAATCGGGGTTCAGGAGAGGTCCATGCAGTGCCCGGCCTTGCGGGGAAGCCAGCCGATGGACAAGGTAAAGTCGCCCTTTACTCGGAAAGCGCGCCGCCGGGTGGTCCTGCCTGCTCGCCGATGCGCAAGGGTGCCGTGAGCACGGCTTCCGCCGCGCGTGTTGTGCCTTGCACGATGGCCGTCAGCGGATTGATTCCGCCTTGCGTCGTCTCGATGTCCTGTCCGCTGGCAAGCCGCTTCCCGATGAGCTGAACGATGGCGGGGCTGGCGGCAAACTTGCCGTGATTGAGCGAATCCCCGGTCGACACATCCGAGAGGTCGATCACGGTCACGCCGGACTTCTCCAGATTGCCCTTGTAGGGCTCCTGCGTGGGGTTGATGGCGCCCAGCCTGTCGCGGCTGCCCCACAGCCAGCGCGCGGCTGAAAGCGCCTTGTCGTCGGTGGAGACGAACAAGGTCACTTGCGGCTTCTGCCGCGACTGTCGGATGACGCGCCCTTGTGCCAGCGCGACATCGACATCGACATCCGGCGCGGCCAGCATGACATTGGTAACCTTGCCGGGCAGGGTGCCGCGGCGGATGACGATCTGCCTCAGTGTTTCGAGTGTCAGCCACCCTCCCATGGAATGCGCCAGGACCGAAACCTGCCGGACGCCCGGTTCGGCCGAGAGCTTCTCGATCAGCGCCTCGAGCCCGTCGCGGCCCATGGCAGCGCTTTCCCGATCATAGGGATAGGCGCCAAGGCTCGCCCAGGAAGCCCAGCTGAACAGCACGGGCGTCACATCCGCGCCGCTGTCATGGACGATCTGCGCGAGGCGGAAGGTGGCCTCGTCGAAGCGCGTGTTGTAGCCATGGACGAAAACCAGCACGTGCCGGCCATTCTTTGATGAAACATGTCGAGCCAGGCCCGCGCGGAAGGCATCACCATCGAGAGTTTCGAAGGCGCGCGCTCCGAAATGCGTGCTGGCGTCGTGGGTCGAACCGTTCGGCCACTGAATCTCACCTGGCGGTCGATCCTTGGGAATGGAAATCACCATGCGGGCGAAGCGTGGTGTCAGCGTCCGTTCGCCCGAGAACCGCAGGCGCTCATCCTCGGAGGGGCGGCGCATGCTCACGGCGAAGAGCTCGACCGGAACCGCCTGCGCCAGGGTTTGGTTCGGCTCGATGATCGTGAGGGCCGGCTCGGGGCGCGAGGAGCAGGCGACCAGCGCCAGCAGAAGCGGCATAACAAGGCCAAGGCGATGCAGGCCTCGCGGATGGCTCATCATGCCCGGGCCTGCCATGTGGGGTTCGAACACCAAGGGATCCTCGTTGGAAAGGTCAGGTCTTGCGGCGTTCCGCCCGGCGCACGGCAACCAAATTCGCCCGCCCGCGGGAGGCGACAAGGCTCCGGCGACTGCGGAAGGGCCTCAGCGGCGCTTGGGCGGGGGACCCTTGCCACGCGACGGACCACCGGGAGTAAAGCCGGAATTCGCATCCTTGTGGCGGAAGACAAGGCGTCCACGCTCGAGATCGTAAGGCGACATCTCGATTGTCACGCGGTCGCCGGCGAGGGTCTTGATCCGGTTCTTCTTCATCTTGCCGGCCGTGTAGGCGATGATTTCATGCCCGCTATCGAGCTTCACCCGGAACCGGGCATCCGGCAGGAGCTCGAGCACGAGCCCTTCGAACTGGATCACTTCTTCCTTCGCCATTCAGCGCGCCTTTTCATCTCGGAGATGGGCTCGCCATAGTCCCAAACGCGGTTTTGCGCAACCGAGCGCGAGGCTCTCAGGCGAGAAATCAGCCACTAAGCCACGAAAAATAGCGCCAATCCCGCAATCGTGACCATGCCGAGCATGCGCAACATCGACCAATGGAGGAGGAAACTCAGTGCGAGGGCCAGGGCCGCGAGCAGCATCGCCTCGATGTCCGGCGAACCGGCGGGGGCCAGAAGCTGGATCGGTCCGAGAACAAATGGCTTCGCTTGTGGAAAAAGCACCAGGATCGCGAATTTCGTGCCGACGGTCGCGATGATCCCCACCACCGCCGCGCTGATGCCCGCGAGCGCCGAGCGCAAGGCGCGGCTCGCATTCAAGCGGTCGAGCGAGGGCGCGCCGACGAAGATCCACAGGAAGGACGGCGCGAAAGTCGTCCACAAGGCCATGAGGCCCGCCAGCCACGCAGCAACCGCGCTGCCTTCCTTCTGCCATCCCGCGAGGAAGGCCACGAAGGGATTGACGAGGATGGTCGGGCCGGGGGTCGTCTCCGCAAAGCCCAGGGCATCCAGCATCTGCGTCGGCGATACCCAGCCGCGCGTCACGGCCTCTTCGGAGAGATAGGCCAGCAGCGCATAGGCCCCGCCAAAGGTGATGACCGCGAGCTTCGAGAAGAAGAGCCCGATCTCGACCAGCAGATGCCCCGGCCCCATCACAAGCGCCGCCAGCAGAACCGGCATCCACCAGAGCGCGATGCAGAGGATCGCCGCGCGCCACGGAAGCCGGATCGGTGCAGTCGCGGCGGGCGTGACGGGCGGAGGCGGCACGCCGATCCACAGCCCGGCGAAAGCCGCGGCGATGATGACCAGGGGAAAGGGCACCGCGAAGGCCATCATGGCGAGGAAGGCGGCAAAAGCCACTACGCGGAAGGCGTTGCCGCCGAGAGCGCGCCGGCCGATCTTCAGCACGGCCTCGATGAGGATGGCGATCACCGCCGCCTTCACGCCGAGAAGGGCGGCCTGCACCGAGGGCACATTGGCGCCCCAGGCATAGAGCTGCGCCAGGAGGAGAATGAGCAGCGCGCCCGGCAGCACGAAAAGCAGGCCGGCGATCGTTCCGCCCGCAAGACCCTGCAAGCGCCAGCCGATATAGGTCGCGAGCTGCTGCGCCTCGGGCCCCGGCAACAGGGTGCAGAAATTGAGGCCGGAGACGAAATCGCGTTCGGCGATCCATTTCCGCTCATCCACCAGCATGCGATGCATCAGCGCGATCTGGCCGGCCGCACCTCCGAAGGAAATGCAGCCGATCTGGAAGAAGACCCGGAAGAGTTCAGCGAGCGAGGGCCTCTCGAGATCGGGCACGGCTGCGCCTGGGATTGGAGGAGCCGGCTTCATGCGCGTATTCCGGGGTTCGGCCAGTTATGGGTTTCGCCCGCCGCATCACGGCACCAGCGGTAGAGCGCATCATAGATCAGCATGCCTTCCTCCAGCTGTGCCAGATCATCGCGAT